>DAOUZE010000074.1 GCA_030665765.1 Filomicrobium sp. | reverse complement strand
AGGGGAGCTGGCTGCGGCCGTTTCCGCACATCATACCGGCTGATCGCGACGAATGAACGGCGCCTTGAGCCGTTACACGAGCAGGCAGGCCACTCTTCAGGTGTCGGCGGACTGCCTTTAAGGTTGGGCAAAAGTACAATCTGGAAATCGCTCGCAAGTGGGTCTGGCGCTGCCTGCCCTTCTGGGAACAAGGCACCGGCATGTTAAAGATGCCGCAGCATCACCTTTCGGCACCTCGCCAGTCACGATGCCGACCCTCGAAGCGAGCCAAGCCATTTGCTCATTGTCCGGGGCATTTTGATAAGCTGGCTTACAAAGAGGAGCGAAGGCAGCACCACTCTGCGCTGGGCGGGTCCGAGAGGGAGCGACTAACTTGGAATTTGAGGAGCTAAGTTACGCATCCCCTGAAGACCCTGCGTTCAAACGCTGGCTAATACACTCCATTGAGCATCTTTCGGGTCGCCCGAAGCTGCTTCCTATCTACGAGGTTTGGCGCGAGGTCGTTGCTAAAGAGCCAGAACGGATGATGCGCGAACTCCTCAAGCTGATCGACGTGGTCGTGGAGTTCAAGGGCGATGAATGGCCGCCAACAATCAACCAGGGGACGCCTCTCGTTATGATCGCCAACCACCCGTTCGGCATTGGTGACGGGATCACGATGCTTGCCATGGCTGAAGAAATCGGCCGGCCGTATCGAATTTTTGTCGACAAGAGATTGCTCAAAATACCGGAAATCAGGCCATACGCTCTTCCCATCGATCACAGCGATAGTCGACAAGCCTTGCGGACAAACCTGCTCTCTCGTCAACTAGCTCGTGACTTTTTAGACGAAGACCACACGATTGTTATTTTTCCAGCGGGCGCAGTAGCGACGGCGTCTTGGCCGTTTGGAAGAGCGAGGGAACTACCGTGGAAGAATTTCGCGGCCCGTCTGGTTCAGAGTACTGAAGCATCCGTTCTTCCGGTCTATTTCGAGGGCCAGAATGGTCCGTTATTCCATATTGTCAGCCGCGTAAGCACGACACTGCGAATCTCGCTCATCGTCTCCGAATTCATCCGCGGCTTTCGACGATCGCGAGTTCATGTTCGCGTGGGCCGTCTCGTGCCCTATACCGAGCTCAAGAATACCCGCAACGGCAAGCTGCTCACGGCAGAATTGTATCAGTTAGTTCATGCATTGGCAGCAAAGGCGATCACCCCAAACGATAGAAAGTCGGCCTAAGGTCTTTGCCGTGCAGGCGGCCTTGTCGACCTCGACGCAATTCAACACAGCATGACAGCCGCTGCAGGCCTTCATGCAATTCATAAATGAGTGCCCCAAGAACAATTAGGTCTTATTTCCAATATATAACTTTCATTTCTCAGAGATGATCAATTATGCATATAGATCTTATTTCGTGCGAGCAGGCCGGGACCTTGTTCGGTTTGCTGACCGAACGTGCGAAAAGAACCCCAGATGGAATTGCCTACCGCCAATATGATCGCAACACAGACTGCTGGGTCAACCTGACTTGGCAACAGGTTTTACATCGAACAAACCAGTTTGCTGGCGCACTCGCCGAATTCAATCTGCCGCCGCGGCAGAACCTTGGCATCCTCCTAAAGAATTCTGTCGATTGGGTCTGTTTCGATATGGCGGTCCATCAGCTGGGGCACGTTGTTGTGCCGCTTTACCCGCACGACAGCTCTGCAAACGCAGCCTATATCGTCCGTGATGCAAAAGTACGGCTCTTGCTTGTTGATACTGCTTCCAGGTGGGAACAGCTCTGGGCCGTCAATAACCATTTTCCCGAACTCGACTGTGTCTTGATCCAGCAGCGAGGCAAATCGATTGATCATGCCTCCGAGTCGTTGCGGGTCGTTTCACTTGAAGAGACCTTAACAGCAGCGCCTGTGCAGGAGGCGGACGGCTCCAACGGGCCGGACAGCCCGGCCACGATAATCTATACGTCCGGCACGACGGGCGCACCGAAAGGTGTCGTACTATCGCACCGTGCCATACTGAAGAACGCCGAAAGCGTTGCCCGTATCGTCCCGCCAAACCGAGCGGACGTGTTCTTATCCATTCTCCCACTCGCGCACGCATTCGAGCGCACGCTGGGCTACTATCTGCCGATGATGGGAGGCGCGTCCACTGCGCATGCGCAATCACTTCTCAGGTTCCGCGAAGATCTTCGTACCATCAGGCCAACCGTCATGATGGGAGTGCCGCGGCTTTATGAGCAGATGTACTCAACGATCCGGCTGGCGGCGAAGGGCAGTCGTCTGAAGCAATTCTTGATAGAAGCAACCGCGCGGATAGGATGGCGCCATTCTCAGTGGCGACGCGGCATGAGCGCATCTCCGCCGCCGCATGAGCGGCTGATTTGGCCACTACTCGATGCGCTCATTGCGAAGCCTGTCTCCGATGCCTTCGGCGGTCGGCTTCGGGTGGCTGTTTCTGGTGGTGCCAATCTGGCTAACGAAGTTGCCGAATTTCTACTAGGTTTGGGGGTGCCTCTGGTGGAGGGATACGGTCTCACTGAGGCGGGTCCAGCTGTTACCGCGTCAACCCTTGATGACTATGTCCCAGGGGCTGCCGGCTTTCCACTTCCAGAAATTGAGGTGAAACTGACCGGAGAGGGGGAACTCCTGGTCAGAACGCCATCGGTGATGAAGGGCTATTGGCAGAACAACGAAGCCACAATGAAAGCCTTGCTTGCGAATGATTGGTTGAGAACTGGTGATTTGGCGGAGTTCCGCGAGGGCCGTGTCTACATCACGGGCCGCTGCAAAGACATCCTCGTCTTGTCGAACGGCGAAAATGTCAACCCCCACCCATTGGAGTCATCAATCAGTACGGACCCACTCATCGAACAAGTCTGCATTATTGGAGACGGGAGACCCTACCTGGCGGCAATACTGATCCTCGATCGGGTGCTCTGGCGTCAGCAAGCTCACGAATGGGGTGTCGATCCCAACCAGCCAAATTCAGCAGGGTCACATCGTGAAATCCTAAAAAGGATAAAAGAGCGATTGAAGGGCGTACCAGCGTTCAAGCAAGTCCGCGCTATACATATCGACTTAGAAGCTTGGACGATCGAAAGCGGGCTGATGACACCGACTATGAAAGTACGTCGAAAATCCGTTTTAGAAAGGTATGAAGATAAAATTGAACAGATTTATCGAAAGCGCAGATAGGTCGGGTAAGCGACACGGCGCACAGCCCCACGTGATCGATATCAATGCGATTATGGGGAAGAAATGCCCTAATTTCGCGCAATGACAACCACCAGCCAACAAACCGAGTGATAACATCATTTTCTGCAATGTTTGATCAGAAGAACATACTCAAGGATCTACTCATTGTTCTGGTAGCGCTAGTGACGCAATTACTATCGGCATGACCGGTGAATGAAAATCGACAGAAGTGCAGATCGACCGGACCCTCTCTTAGTTCAGAGGCTCTACAGTCCCATGAGTGCTGACGGGGAACTGCAGGAGCAGGAGTGTTCCTGCTCACCAAACCGCTCCCAGTTTCTCTCAAACCGAATTCTTTATTTCGATCTTCTTCGTTTTCTCAACGACTTCAGGTGGTTTTGGCACCATCACGGTGAGAACACCATTCTTGAACTCAGCCTTGACGGCATCCGGATCGATATTGAAGGGGAGGTTCATAGACCGCTCGAAAGAACCCGAAGAGCGCTCCACCCTATGAAACTGCCGCCCTTCTTCTTCCTTCTTTTCATCTTTCTCTGATTTTTTTTCACCTCTGATAGTGATGCGACTCGGGGTCACAGAGATGTCGATATCCTTCTGCTCGATACCTGGCAACTCCGCAGTGATGCAGATCTCCTTGTCCGTCTCGCTCACATTTGAGCGCACAGCGAAATCCCCCACCGTTGCTGGCCAGCCGCGGTCGAAGTCCTCGAAAACAGTCTCTATCCTTTTACGAAGAGCGGAGAATGGATCACCTGCCTCACCCTTCTGCTCACCCAGAATAGACGGTAGCCAATCGCGATACGTCATGTTCTAACACTCCATCGTCACTGCTAAGGGTTCAAAGATCGCAAAGGGGCGGTTGGGTGCAATGATTTTGATCAAAATTCCAAACGGCTAGGATAGGGTGGAGAGTAGCGCTGCCGGCCCCATGAATTGCCGCCGGCCCAACAATTAATTGGTCCTTGCGGCCGACTTATAGGTTGTCTAGCAGCGCTTGCGTGAAACACATCAGTAGTTATCCTTTTTAATGGAACCACGGTGCCGAAGCGGACGTGTGACGAATAATCTTTTGCAGCACAAAGGTCGCCTTTCCTTTCTTCCTCGAGGAGTAAAGGACGCGCTTCAGTTGATGTGTGTCATGGCTGCTACCAATTGAGTCCCTAGCATCGTCAATCGTAGGGAAATTTGAAACTAGGGATTAAAAAAAAGAAAACCAGATGCAAGTCTTCGCACCCAATGAAAGCCGCGACTTCGGTAGCAAGGTCGCGGAGTACCTAGATATCCCTCTCGCCGCCCACGAGGAGCGTGACTTCGAAGATGGCGAACACAAAATGCGCCCCCTTGTCAGCGTTCGCGGCGAAGACGTTTACGTCATCCAAAGCCTCCACGGCGGGCCGGATACCAGCTGTAATGATAAACTATGCCGGCTCCTGTTTTTCCTTGGTGCCTTGCGAGATAATGGTGCTCGCCGGATTACGGCTGTGACGCCGTACTTCGCGTATGCGCGAAAGGATCGACAAACAAAGGCGCGCGATCCAGTGACTACTAAGTATATGGCCCAGCTCCTGGAAACGGTGGGGGTGGACGCCGTCGTAACGCTGGAGGTGCACAACATCGTCGCATTCCAGAATTCGTTTCGATGTCGCTGCATTCATCTCGACACGCGCGTGTTGTTCGCTGACCGCGCAGCCGAGCTTGCCGGAAACGCTCCAGTAATCGTCGCCTCGCCTGATCCCGGCGGTGTCAAGCGTGCGCAACTTTTCCGAGAAACGTTGGAAAAAAAAATTGCTCGTCCCGTTGGGAGCGCTTTCATGGAAAAGCGCAGGAGCCACGGTAAGGTGACTGGAACTCAATTCGTCGGTGAAGTCGCAGGAGCCATCGTCCTTGTTATGGACGATCTCATAAGTACCGGTGGGACAATGGTCCGAGCCGCCAAGGCCGCCCGGGAACACGGAGCGCAGGATGTCTACGCACTAGCCAGCCACGGACTATTTGTGGGCGAATCGGCCTCCAAGATAAGCGACAGCAGCATCACTGGGACGATCATTACCGATACAGTCCCGCCGTTTCGGCTCGGGCCGGCGATCGACACAACGAACGTCGAAATCATCAGCGCAGCGCCGTTGTTCGGCGAGGCTATCCGTCGCCTTCACCTTAATGGTTCGATGGTCGATCTTCTGGCTTTCCCAAGCTAAGAACGGCGAGCTCCGCGGCTACAAGATAACTCTGTGCTTTACTGATCCACTTGCTTACTTCTTGAGGACCGGGATCAAGCAAATGCGCAAGACACAAACGGGCTCGCAGAAACGCACGGTACGCCGTGTAGAACGATATTAGATGCTTGGGACATGGATCGTGAGCGCGTTGTGCATAGCCGCTCGTGAGCCGTTCGCTGATCCATTGCGCGCCGAGAAGTCCGCATTCGAGCCCAAGGTAACTGAGTTCGTCGTGAGGATCGACAAGCCGCAGACCCAAATTGAACTCTAGGCAGTCGATAATTAGTGGAGGGTCCCTCAGGCAAACGTGCTCGGGTCTGAGATCACCGTGACCTTCAACAATCTTCCCCTCACCGGCTCGGTTCTCGAGCAACTCGCGAAGTAGGTTCAGTCGGTCATCAAAGGCATCCAGGAGCGCTGTCACCTGTTGTCGGTCAAGGGGGAATTGGGACATGGTCAAAACACGCCGGTTCTCCAATTGCTCCCTTTCGAAGTGAGCGGCGTAGTCTTTCGGATTGAGACTGGGGCTCGGAAGCTGCTGATAGAATTCCGCCATAAGATCAATCAAAGCGCCGATCCGCTCCTCCGGAACATGCCCCCGCAGGATCATCTGGTCGAGCATGAACTCCTCAGGAACCCGACGCATATGCACCAGCCAATCGATGGTGGCGCCCCTCCCATCGACTTCAATTCCTCCGTCTCGACAACGCGTGACTGCCGCAACTCCCAGATACACGTTCGGCGCCAGCCGCCGGTTGAGACGAACCTCATTTCGGGCATTTGTTTCCCTCGCCGAGAGTGTTGTCAGATCCTGAAGATGATCCCGGACCGGTTTTTTGAGTTTGTAGACTTCGTCGCCGACAAGAAAGACCCAGGACTTGTGCGTCTCTTTAACTTCAATCGTCGCGGATGTCCCCGAATTGGCCTTTAACGAACGCAGGAAAGCAACAAGCTGCGCGGTTTCAACGGCCAAAGAATCCATATTGTCTTGAGCTGTTTCATGCTCAGAAGGCATGTCTTGGTGAGGCATCAAACGGATATCCTGCTGGGCGCCTTGCCAAGATTGAGCAACATCAAGGTCAAGGCGCCTTGAAATTCGCATCATGACTTACTCTAGATAATATAAGCCCTTGCGGGAACACCTGGAGACGACGGTGAACGTTCGATCTGAAGTTGCCATGTCACGGATAGTGCATGTCGGACCGGTCGGCCTTGAGGGAATTCTCGGCGCCCCCCCTGACCCGAGGGGATTGGTCATTTTCGCCCATGGCAGCGGTTCCAGTCGGTTGAGCCCGCGCAACAATTCTGTTGCCCAGGCCCTAACGAGGTCCGGGTTCGCAACGCTATTGTTCGATCTATTAACACCGCTTGAAGCGGAAAATCGAGACAACGTCTTCGATATTCCCTTGCTTGGAGAGCGTGTGACGGAAGCGGTGGCTTGGGCTCGGGAGGATTTTCAGACAGGGCCTCTACCAATAGGCCTATTCGGCGCCAGCACAGGGGCAGCAGCGGCCCTGGTCGCTGCCGCAGAAAAGCCTTGCGATATCGCAGCCGTCGTTTCGCGCGGCGGGCGGCCCGACCTGGCTTCAACACGCCTCGAGAAGGTGCAGGCGCCGACGCTTCTAATCGTGGGAGGTGCCGACAGCATCGTCATTGAACTCAACGCGGCTGCCTTTGAACGCTTGGTCTGCAAAAAGCAGTTTCACATAGTGCCGGGGGCAACGCACCTCTTCGAAGAACCGGGGACCCTAGAGGAAGTAGTACGGGAGGCAACCGCTTGGTTCGGCGTGTATTTAAGTCGCCGCCCAACGGAGAATTTGAGATGAGATTCGTTCGGTTCCAAGATAGAGTTGAGGCCGGAAAGGCGCTTGGTGAAGCACTCAAAACAAAGGATCTTGCCGATCCGATCATCTTGGCACTTCCGCGCGGCGGCGTGCCCGTGGCGCTCGAGATTGCTCGCGCACTGCGAGCCCCGCTCGGGCTTGTCTTGGTGCGCAAGATTGGTGTGCCTTTGCAGCCGGAACTCGCCGCAGGAGCAGTCGTAGATGGCGACTACCCTGAGATTGTGTGGAACGACGACGTTGTCCGCCTCACTGGACTGAAGGAGCCGGACCTTGTAGTGCTCGCTGATCGCGAACTCCGAGAAATTGAAAGACGACGGGAACTCTATTTTTCAAGTCGGCGCCGAGTCTCGCCGGTCGGCCGCTCAGTAATCATCGTGGACGATGGGCTTGCGACTGGGGCTACCATGCGTGCCGCATTGCACGCCCTGAAACGCAAGTCCCCAGAACGCCTTCTGGTCGCGGTCCCCGTTGCTCCCGCGGACACTATCGAAAAACTCGGTAATGAAGCCGATGAAATTCTCTGTCTCGCTCAACCTGAGCCATTTGGCGCAATAGGATTGTACTACGCGGATTTTGGGCAACTCTCAGACGCCGACGTCATCGCTTTACTCGCCGAAGCGGACACGCTTAAACAACCCAAATCGTCAAAATCGATTTAAGAGATAACAAAAGAAGACAATCCTGATGCTCGCCCGCCTCCCGTGGTTCTTCGATTTTGGCGAACATTCATCATTGGGCCAAGCACACTATTTGGAAAGTCTACCCTAACTAGTCCTAATACATAAGCTGGTCACTATCCTAATGTCTTTCCGCTATTCTCATTGGCGTATATTACGAGGGCGTGATGAAAGATGCTGATTTCTAATATATAAAGGATCAGATTGATGATCAGCGTGCAAAGACTGCGCTTAATGCGGGAGTAGCGATGGGCTCTAATCTATATTCAGAGTTCAAAGTTCGTGGCCTCCTGAGGATGGAAAAGTTCATCTGGCCCGGAGTCAGCCATAGTCAACTGTTTTCCGATCGTGTCCCGACTTACAGGCGAACACACTTTGTGCATGAAGATGTTAGTTTAAGGTCCGCTGAGTTCCAGGTCGGAAGGAAGGGGATCTGAGCGTCTTCAAAAGAACGTTTTTTATCAAAAGGCGCACGCAGATCATGATTCATGCGGATCTCATACCGCAGAGTTGCAGATCAGGAGGACCTCTTTGAGATCTCGCCCCAAGAAGCGCCAAGTTGACCACCGTCTTTCCTCTGTCGAGGATACCGATTTCTTGATGAGGGAGGAGATGCGTGGTCACCGTATTGCTCTGGAGTTCGAGCGGGCGGAACTGGCCATGCAAGACCACCGGATCAAATCAACTGTTGTTGTTTTCGGCAGTTCGCGAGTTTCCGAAGATCAAGCTGCTGCGGCGCGCAGCAAACAGTCCAGCCGCTCATGTCGCGGCTGGCGATCGAAAATCTCTCCCTCCGCCTGCTATCAAATGGCTCGCCAATTCGGCAGGATTGTCTCGGAACGAGGTAGCGCGCTTTCCTCAATTGAGGGGGGGCGTGAAAACGTGATCACAACGGGCGGCGGCCCTGGGATCATGGAGGCGGCAAACCGGGGAGCGGCTGATGCAGGAGCGCCGACAATCGGCCTAAATATCGAGCTGCCCACCGAACAAGCGCCTAATCGATACATCACACCTGGACTTAGCTTCCATTTTCATTACTTCGCGGTCCGCAAAATGCATTTTGCGATGCGCGCCAATGCACTGGCGGCATTTCCTGGTGGCTTTGGCACCTTGGACGAGGTATTCGAGATCCTCACTCTCAAACAGGCACGCAGGGCAAGCGGCATGCCCATTGTTTTATTCTGTCGCGACTACTGGGAAAATGTCGTCGATTTTTACGCCCTTGCCGAATTAAGCATGATCTCACAGGCCGACTTGGCTCTATTCCAAATTGTTGAGAGTGCCGAAGAGGGTTGGGAAGCATTATTGGACCGAGGCCTCACCATTTCGACCCCGCTCAAGGAAAAATAGATTCGTCCGGGCGATCCGCATCTAGTCGGCTTAAGCGGCTCTGTCCGCTCGACGACATAGGTCAGTACTGCCAGACACCACTGCTCTCGACTGATTTAGGGGCAAAAGTTGGCCTTGAGCGTCCGCACTCTGTGTTTCTGTTGGGCTCAGTGAAACGGAACCGCCGGCGGGTTATCGCGAGGCGGAATTCCTATGATCCCATTCCGCTCGTCTTCGAACAACGTGTACGGTTGTGCGTAGAAGGTCAGGGTCGAGTAGGCCACAACCTGGCAAAAAAGCAAGCCGACCCCGAGGAGGCGCTTTGCGCTGCTCCGGATCCCGGCTGCTACCAAGTTGGCCGAAGCAAGCTGACCAGCCGCGATCGCAATGACAAATATGGCAATATCGAAACCGAGAAAATTTCGGCCGAGTAAAGCCGTGTAACCATAGAAGATAAGGACGATGAGCATCGGCGCGACCACAAGTGCGTAGCCTTTGGCCGAGAAGAATGCCAAAGCATTGGGCCTGAAGGTTGCATATCCGAGGAGGGCCCAGAGTAAACTGGGCCAGAAGGCAAGCTTCAAGTGCTCCCAGACCGACTCGTTGACGGCCGCGATGAGTGCTAGCGGCTTCCAATACCCTGACCACTCAAACGCAAAATGAAGTGCTGATCCTGTCAGAACGACGACTGGAATGCCGACCAACTCCCATCTTGCTAGCCAACGCTCCATTCTCATTGAATTAGCCCCCCGTTAGTATGATGCCAAAGGCCGTGAGGACCCCCGCTCCCAGTGCCACGAGGCTGTACCTCCGTGGTTCGCGTTCTGCCCGCGGCAGAAGATGGGTCGCGCCGACATAAATCAGGTTACCTGCGGAAAGAGCGAGCAGCAGGCCAAGAACCGGCGGACTGATCTCGCTCACGAAGGCGAATGAAGAAAGTGTTCCCAGCGGGGTTGTCACAGCAGCGGCAAGAAGGGCAAGGACGAAGGATAGCTGCTCGGAGAAGCCACTGCGAACAAGCAGCGCATAGGTGACTATGCCTTCCGGGAACTCGTGCAGCACCATCCCAATCGCTGAGAGCGTGCCCGTAAACGTGCTAACGTTAAACGTAATCGAGTAGACGATGCCGTCGATAAATGAGTGGCAGCCAATCCCAACAAGAGGGACAAGCCCTAAGGCGTATTCAGACGTTTCTGGTTTGTTGCAGATATGGGCAGTCAAGAATCTGTTGAAGACAAGCAGAATCAAATATCCGGCAAGCAGATACGTCGGGGCCTCAGGGTTCATGGTGAAGGACGTCGGTACGATGTGAAGAAAAGAGACTGCGATCAGGACGCCACCGGCAAAGCAGATAAAATAGGTCGTGTTGTTATAGGCCCAAGCTTCGAATCGGCGGATCGCAAAAATCCCGATCGTGGTCACGGCTCCTGCCATCAGACTCGCAGCGAACGCTGCCCAAAAACTCTGTTCCATCTAGACCTGGATTAGGCGCATAGCTTGTGTTCGTCCAAGCTCAAAGGCAGCGAAGCAAACCGTTTCGAACAAAGCGATCCGGCTTTGATAATTACTAGAAAAGTATACTCAGGCACGCGCGAGTAATTGAGCTGCGTCAATGATCCCGGTTCCGAGTCACGTCAAATTTGTTTCGCAAAGTGGAGAGTGGGCAGCGATGGTATAGACCCAGGAAAAGTCTGCAGTCCGAGAAGCCGTGCGCATTTTTGATGGCCCCGACACGATTCAAGAAGCCATTGATGAATTATTGACTTCAGGCTTCGACCGGGCTGAGTTGGGCTTGCTGGCAAGCGAAACCGCGGTTCAAGAAAAACTCGGACATAAGTATCGCAAAGTGAGCGAGCTGGAGGACGAAGCCGACGTTCCAAGGTCCGCCTACGTTTCAACGGAAGCGGTTGGAGATGCAGAAGGCAGTGGTCGGCGGGCTTATGTATATCGGAGCGGGTGTCTTGATGGGGCCAGCAGCATTCGCCGGCGGAACGCTTGCTTCGATTGCCGGAGCCGCAGCAGTTGGTGGCGGAATTGGCGGGGTCATTGGATCAATTTTTGCCCGCTTGATCGGCGAACAGCGCGCAAGTCTTATCGAGGAGCAGCTAGACTACGGTGGCTTACTCCTCTGGGTTCGAGTGTGGGATGCGGAGCGAGAGAAAAGAGCCGTTGAAATCCTTTCGCGCCACTCTGGCCGCGACGTGCATATTCACGAGTTCGCACAATGATAATTGAGGTACTGGATCGCGACGGGCATCCTGTGAAGCAATCTTTACGAGGTAAGTTTTCATGACGGAAGAGCAGATTGAGAAGGCGATGCTCGATCCCGAAAGTGTGTTCGGTATGCCAGAGAACATTCTGAACGAGGCGAGCCTCCCCAAAGAGATAAAAATCGAGATCCTGCGGCGGTGGCAGTACAATGCATCGGAGGAGGCTGTTGCCCTCGAAGAGGGCATGCCCGGTCAGGAAAGTGACATGCTGAGGCGCATCCTTGTGGCGCTGGGCGACCTTTGCGGCCCGCTTGACTTGCAACATACCGGACCCGCAAAGCAGCACGGATTGCCGCGGGAAGCTATCAAGAAATCGAATTAGAACGTTGCCTTGTTCAGCCCGAGTATCAGATGCTCAATGAGAGTTTAGACGGGCGTTTTAGGAACAGGGCATTGGATCGGAGATCTTAGGTCAGTGCGCTTGCTTTGCTAACCTAGGCTGATGTCAAGAAACATCATGACCATCAGTCCGATGGTGAGACCAAAGGTGGCATCGTTTTCAAAACCATGGCTGTGCGTTTCTGGAATGATTTCGTGGCTGATCACGTAGATCATTGCGCCAGCGGCGAATATCAGCGCCCAAGGGAGCAGTAACTGTGAGAGGCTGACGGCGTAAGCTCCAAGCAGTCCAGAAACCGGCTCCACTAAGCCGGTATAGGTAGCGATTGCCACGGAGTAGCTCTTCGAGTAGCCGCAGGATAGAAGAGCCACGGCGACAGCGAGTCCTTCGGCGGCATTCTGCAAGCCAATGCCTGTCGCGAGTGACACCCCGTTGGCCATATTGCCGGTCCCAAAACCGACGCCGACGGCGAGGCCCTCGGGCAAATTGTGTATGGTTATTGCAAAGACAAAGAGCCAGATCTTTGCGAGGCCTTTTGAGTTCGGTCCCTGGGGGCCTTGTATGAAATGCTCGTGTGGCACCCATTCGTTCAGGACGGCGACGAAGCCAGCCCCAAGGGCCACACCAAGGACGCCAATCGCAGCGGCAATCTCGGTCTGTTCGTATTGCTGCTCGGCGAGTTCGATGCCTGGAATTATCAAAGAGAAGAACGACGCCGCAAGCATAACGCCCGCAGCGAAACCGAGCAGGCCATCATTCAGACGACGTGAAATCGTGTAGCCAAAAAGAACCGGGAGAGCCCCCACGCCGGTCATCAAGCCGGCAGCGAGGCTCGCAAAGAAGCCCATCGCGACGGGATCCATTTGGCTCTCCGTAACTTACCTATTGCGTTGGGCTGGCGCCATGCAACGTTGGCTGTCGCGGGTACTCAGTCCCTCGCACACCTTGCTCATTACATGACTGCACGCGAAACCGATTGATCCCCATCATGGCTTGTGCAGTGGCGAGTGAGCAACTTGACACTGCTAATGCCACTTTCCCGGGGCCTTGATATGAGTTTTTGCGCGTCGCGCTCATTGCGCTGTCGGAAGTCATGCCAACAGCCGTACCTGGCAACGATGCTCCTCGATTTGCAAATTTGACCACTGATGAGGTTCGCCGTGCCCAGATGCCGGCGGTGTTTCCGACCGAGCGGCAACATCGCGATCATCCAATCACAGTATCCTTCAACGACCGCGGGGTGATGATTGGCACCGCGAAAAACACGAACAAATCCAAAGAGCGCCCGAAAGCCATGACAGAACTTATAAGTAACGGTTCTAGCGTGTTGCTTGTCCTGTGTGCATGCAGCGCCATAATGTCGAAGCGGCTGAATTGGTTGCAGGGCTCAAGCCAAGCAACCCGGAACTCCTAAGTGAAGCTCTGTTCGAAGACCATACACGAACTTACGTGGTGACGGGGCGAGGGCCAAGCGAAAGCACGCCGCTTCTGGCCCGTCGACGACGAACGCCGAAGAGCTCAAATTTGTTCGCTTATGTCTGATCGCCTTTGGCGCGGGCCTTGGTAACGGATGCCTCTGGCTTGCACAATCCCAGGTAAACCGCGCAGGCGGCGGTGAAGCGGGTCCTTTCTACTCCGTCCAAAGCAAGTCAGGCGCAGTCGAACGCTGCTGACGACAGGTACTGCAGGATCGCACTCATGAGCAGAAATATCCGAGCACCTCAAAAATACTTCCTTGGATGCGGCTATATTTACATTCTTACTCTGCTCGCTCGGCTTTTTACCGCTGCCTTGGCCAGCTTCCTTTGGCTCATCCACGTCTTGCATTTCTCTGCGGTCGGCTCACCAAGATCTTCGGATTGTTGCCGGCCACGATGCTTTTTCAATGTTTCTGAATTCGTACCGAAATCAGCTTGTCACTGATGCCGCGCAAGAAGATCAGCGAAAGCCCTGGTCTGATCATTCTTCCCCTTCTTCA
>DAOUZE010000433.1 GCA_030665765.1 Filomicrobium sp. | reverse complement strand
TTGGATCTCATGATGGCAATTACAGAAGCAACGTCGACGTTGTCGTGCTCGTCATGCCAACAGTCATAATCAGTGACCATGGCGAGTGTCGCATAGCAAATCTCTGCCTCACGGGCGAGTTTGGCTTCGGGCATATTGGTCATGCCGATGACCGCGCAGCCCCAGGCTCGATAGAGTTCGCTTTCGGCGCGCGTGGAGAACTGCGGGCCTTCCATGACTAGATAGGTGCCGCCACGTGAAACGGGAATACTCTCGGCTTTGGCGGCGGCGTCCAGCGCCTCGGCAAGATGGGGGCTCACTGGTTCGGCAACGGACACGTGAGCAACGCAGCCGGCGCCGAAGAAGCTCTTCTCGCGTGCGAATGTGCGATCGATGAATTGATCGATAATGACGAATTGTCCGGGTGCCAGTTCCTCTTTGAGAGATCCGCATGCCGAAATAGAGAGCAAATCGGTGACACCGGCACGCTTCAGAGCATCAATATTGGCGCGGAAATTTATACAGCTCGGCGACACTTTGTGGCCGCGGCCATGGCGGGGGAGAAAGCGTAGCGGCAGACCGTCGAGATCAGCGTAAAGGATATCGTCGGATGGTTTGCCCCACGGGCTTTCAATATGCCGCCACCCGGCGTTGGCGATGCCGGGCATGTCGTAGAAGCCACTACCGCCAATTATACCAAGTACCGTTTGGGTCATGCTTGTTTCCCACTGTTTGGTCGCTTTGATCGGTTTGCATAAACAGAAAAGGCCCCGCACGCGAGGCCTTTTGTTTGATCGTCTTTTTTGGTTCCGCCTGATAGGCAGGCCCATCAGTGTTTGATGCGCTTCCAGATCCGCTTTTTCGCGAAGTAGAGCAGTAGTGTGGTGATCAGCAAATAGATCAGAACGCTCCAGCCAAGTTGTTTGCGCGAATTGAGTGACGGATCTGCGGCCCAAGCCAAGAATGCCGTAACGTCTTCGGCATTCTGCTTCATCGACATTTTAGCGCCGGCGTTCTCCTGATACTCAACCGCACCCTCCTCTGGGATCGGCTGGGCCATCGCAATCTGATGGCCGGCAAAGTATTTGTTGTAGTTCATTCCCTCGGACAGTTCGAAGTCTGCTGGCTCGTCCTCGTAGCCGATCAGCAAAGAATAAACGTAGTCGGAGCCGCCTTCTTGGTAGCCCGTGATGATGTCACGCATCATCAATGGGACGTGGATGTACCAGGGAGCGTCAGTGTGGATGTTACGTGCTCGTGTCATCAGTGAAAGGTCAGGGGGGTAAGCGCCGCCCTGCGCCGCACGGGCCTCCTTAGCGTTCCTGTAAGGGCCCTTCAGTATGTCGGAGAGCTTGGCGGGACGCTCGAACATCTCTCCTTCGTCATTTGGGCCGTCGACGATCTGATTGGGCCATTCAGCGGCGAGGGTTTTGACCGCTTCTTCGTCGAACTGGGGTCCGCCCGGTTCGACGAGATTACGGAACCTGACGCGCTCGAGTCCATGGCAAGCGGCGCAGACCTCCTGATAGACCTGAAAACCGCGGCGTAGTTGGATTGGATCAAACTGGCCCTTAACGCCACCGTAGGTCCAATTATGCCGGTCATAGTGGATAGCTTCCCCGCCGGCGGAGTTTGCCGCCGATGCAAAACCGAAAGTTGCGATCGCTACTAGGGCCGTGCGGAGAGGGGCAAACTTGCATTGCAACATCATTTTAAATCCCTTCTCCGTTACCGGACTTCTGGCGCGGCGGTGGCACCCGCAGGTGCCCCCCCCAACCCTGTGGAATGTGATTTCGAACCACCCTTACCAAGGACCGACTCGGTAATCGAACCCGGCAAACTCTTGGGCGTTTCCAAACTCCCTAAGATTGGCATGACGATAAGGAAGTGGGCGAAGTAGTAGAAGGTGAAGACACGCGCCCAAAAGACATACGTTCCCTCGGCCGGCTTGGCACCGAGATAACCCAGAGCCAGACATGTGAAGACCAATAGCCAGAAGAACCATTTATAGATCGGGCGGTACTTCGTGGAGCGGACCGGCGAACGGTCAAGCCAGGGGATGAACGCCAAGATCGCGATGGAGGCAAACATGGCGATGACGCCACCGAGTTTGTCGGGAATAGCACGCAGGATCGCATAGAAGGGGAGGAAGTACCATTCAGGGACGATGTGCGGTGGCGTTACCAATGGGTCCGCTGCGATGAAGTTGTCCGCGTGCCCCAAGTAATCCGGTAGGAAGAGTACGAACCAAGCAAAGATAATCAAGAACGCAAATAGAGCGAATGCGTCTTTTGCGATTGCATACGGATACATCGGAACGGAGTCGGATTTGGTTTTGATTTCGACTCCGCTCGGGTTGTTCTGGCCGCATACGTGCAACGCCCAGATGTGCAGTATAACCAAGCCGAAGATCACAAACGGCAGCAGATAGTGCAGTGAAAAGAAACGGTTGAGCGTCGTTCCGGAGACCGAATAACCGCCCCACAACCATTGTACGATCGACGTTCCAAGCCCCGGTATCAACTGGTCCAATGATGAAAAAAGATTGGTGATCACCGTGACGGCCCAGAAACTCATTTGTCCCCAAGGCAAGGCGTAACCCATGAACGCGGTTGCCATCATCGCCAGGAAGATGAAGACGCCTAAGATCCAAAGGATTTCACGTGGTGCGCGGTAGGAGCCGTAGTACATGCCGCGAAACATGTGAATATAGACGGCGAGAAAGAACATTGAACCGCCGACAGCATGTATTGGCTGGATGAGCCACCCGAAATTTACATCACGGCGAATCCGGTCGACGGAGTTGAATGCGTCCACAGCGGTCGAATTGTAATGCATGGCGAGCACGATTCCCGTGACGACCTGGGCCACAAGGCAGAACGTCAGGATGCCGCCGAACGTCCATAAGTAGTTGAGATTGCGCGGTGTTGGAAAATCGATGAACTGGTCGTTCATCAAG
>DAOUZE010000093.1 GCA_030665765.1 Filomicrobium sp. | reverse complement strand
TCCCTGCGGTGTGCGTCCCTTGCCTTCAACGAATAGAACCTCTGGTCGGTTGCGCCAAAGCATGAGTATGTCGCGCTGTTCGGGACCAAAGTAGCGCCGGAAGTGCAATAGCCTTTGGTCCGACGTGTAAGGCGCTTGATCCTCTTTTGTCATGTAGGCGTCGAATAGCCGGATGCGCACGGCACTGCAACGATTTGACTTTGGAGACAGCACGAGCCCTCGGACGTCACCGATGACGCGTTCGTCCGGATCGAAGCAAAACATCCATTCATGGGGTAGCTCGGACCGTGCCATATTAAGGAGTAGGCCTCGATGGCGGGCCTCTGCGCGCTTGCGCGCATCAACATTCCCCTCCCAAGCCTCATTGACGACGATAAGAGCAACCTTTGGGTGATTGCGCAGGATTTCGACCGTCTGGTCGGTACTAGCGTCGTCATAAGCAATAATCGCATCAGCGAAGCCAGAGAGATAATCCAGCGTGTCTGGCAGTATCGGTGCTTCATTGCGCATCCGCGTCATGGCGACGAGCAAATGCTTTTGGCCGAAAAGAGCTTCGTTGCCTCTTATGACCTGCTCGTGCTCGCAGAGCTGCCAGCTACCGTCCTTCATCTTAGCCATCAAATGTTCGCCAAAATCATTGCTGCCGTGCATTCATCGGTCCGTAACCGCAATTATGATGATGCGCGGAAGCTGGTTACGGGGTTACCGTCGACAGGGCGTTGTCAAATTAAGTCTGATTGACTGGAATTTGCCGACAGCCGCTGATTTTGACGGGTGGGATTTCAAAGGCTTAGCCTGCCGGTCGATCGTCCATATTGGGCCAATTTCGCTTGATGTGACAATATCTTCAAATGTCCGATTATTGATCAAAGCGGTAATAGCGGCGATCTGATAATCGCAGCTGACGCATGTTCCGCTTCACCCCTGAAAGCGGACACCCGAACGCCAACGTCGGCACAGATCGACAATGTCCGCTTTGTCCACATAGCGGACATCCTACAACCGAGGAGTTTTCATCATGAATAGGAACTCCTGGACAGCGGCTTGCGATTCCGGCCTCAGGTTATCGATGCCTTCGTAGGGCATGCCGGTCGCTGGTCCCTCATCCGGGTACTTCGCCTTGCGTGCCAAGTGGCGCTGGATCATACGAACAAACTTGGCGCCGCCCCAAGCACCAATCTCCGTGGACACAGGGTACTTCTCTTGCGGGTCTCGGAACAGGTCGAAGAAGTCTGCCAGGATAGCGTTATCCAGATTGCCGTCAGGGATCGCCAACTTGTATTGCTCCTTCACTACTGCTTCCAGTTTGTTGATGTTGTAAATGAAGACGTAATCGCGACGGCCATGGGTTTCGCCATTCAGCAGCAGCGAGGTTTGATCAATGCCGTCAATAATCCTGTCGGTAGGGGTATTATCGACCGCACCACCAAGACGGGCAATGGTCGAGAAAAGGTCAGAGACATGTACGATGTCACCTACAACGGAACCTGCCTTAATCATCCCAGGCCAACGCGCGAATGCATCGACGCGCACCCCGCCCTCGGTCGTATCCCCTTTGCCACCTCGAAAGATCATAGGCGTATAGCCTGATTGTGGGGAATATTTCGTGAAGTGCCCGTTGTCGCCCATGATGATAACAAGAGTCTTGTCAGCAATGCCCAGCTCATCCATTTCCGACATCAACTCGCCGATCCAGCGGTCAACCAGCTTCATTTTTTCGACGTAGGTTCCGCCATTGGGAGTAGTGTAATTATCGGTCTTCGTGCGTGGTCCGGTCAGCGGGTATAGTGGCCAGTATTGTAAGAAGAAGGGTTTGTACCCCTTAGCCAGTTTGCGGAGTTGTTCTTTAGCCTGCTGCTGGTAGCGCACGTTCATTTCATGATACTTGGCCTCCGTCCAGCGCTCGCCGGGTTCCATATATACCTCACGAACATTCTCGCCGCGGATGCCCTCGACGCCGGTGACCATGCTTGATGCATCCGTGCGCAACCAGCGATCAAGCGTGAAGCGATCGTCATAGTTGTTGTCGCCTATTCCAATCGAAACCTCTTCGTCTGCAGCGTCATCATGAAATATTGTGAGCTGACCCTGCTGGTGGATGGGGAAGGAAGCATAGTCAAAGCCCTGGAAGTTGGGCCAGGCCTCCTTGATGTCACCCATGTGCCATTTTCCAACATGAGAAGTGTTGTAACCCGCTGCAGAAAGCACCTCTGCTAGCGTCACTTCTTTGCCCGCCAGGCCGAAACCTGAAATATCAACCGAGGTATTGCCCATCCCGTTTCGGTGAGGTTGCCGGCCGGTCATGAAGGCAACGCGCGTCGGCGTACAGGAGGGCTCCGTGTACATGCGGGACAATCGCATACCCTCACGTGCGAATTCGTTGATCGCGGGTGTGCTGTAACCGCGGATGGAATTTAGTGTTGCGCTACCAAGGTCACCGAAGCCAATATCGTCGATTAGAATATAAAAAATGTTCGGTGGCGCGCCGCCATTCTGCTTGCGGAACTCAGCTAACTTTTCATCCAACGATTTGTCTTCGACGGCCCACTTGTCCTTGTTTTGAGCTTCGAGGATGTAGTACTCGGCATCGTGGATGATCTTATCCGATGCGTTGGCGAGGGTTGGTGCAGCCGTCAACAACGCGATACCAACACCAGCCGCCCACCGCTTTACTACCGACCGTCTGAACTTATACATACTTGTGACTCCGAATATACGTGGGTCTGCTCAGGCATTAAGGAATGAACTCGGATGACAGCGCAGACCAAGCTACCCTCGATCCTCAGCAAACGTCTCGCAGCCTGCGGCCGTTCTCCACCTGCCTTTGATTAGCAGCTGTAGCCTAGTGTTTCTACGAGTATCAATTCAAGCTGCGCAGCAAAGGAGATGCAAATGGGATCAGCTGCAGAGCGGGCGAAGCTCGTTAAGCCAGGTCGTACATATGTTGGCCAGCAGGGCTTCACATATCAGGCAGGTGTCTCGCGAAACACGGTGGGTGAAACAAGCGTTTGCATGAACGTGTTACCTATGCCGCCAGGTGCAAAGGCCAATTCGCACTACCATCGGGGCATCGACACGATCGCATATCTATTGGAGGGTCGCTGTTCGGTCTATTATGGTGACCAACTGGAGCACCGCGCAGAAGTCGCGGCTGGCGAACAGATGTTCATGCCGCGAGACGTACCCCATGCACCCGTCAATGATAGCGATGCGCCATGCGCCTGGATCGTCGTCCATTCCTCAGGCGATGACCAAGACGACATCGTTATGACCCCCGAACTCGATGCATTGCTAATCGACAGGTGATGCCAATACTACTTGCAGCTTTCCAAATAGTCCTGCCAGCCTCTAGAGCCGCAACATCAAAGTCCGCTTATTGATCAAAGCAGACATGACCAAACTCTAATAGATACTGCTCATGCATGTTCCGCTGCGCACCTGAAAGCAGACATCCCAACGGTGGCTTAGGTGCAAATCGCCAGCGTCCGGAAAGTCCATAAAGCCGACTGTAGTTCGTGCTGAATCCAGGCAATTGGTTCACGAACAAGAGCGCGCTGTAAACAGAAAGTACCCTACCTCCCCAAAGAGGCGGCTTTGATCGTGCAAAGAATCGACCCCGTGGGACCACTCCTGTAACTCGCCAGGCGTAATGATGCCGGCCTCGGCCGCCTTGTGACCAACACTTCGGAAATACATGGCGCCCAGCCCCTGTGGAAACACCAACACGCGAGATGCCATTTCAATTGAAGTGAACCCGTGGTCAGCGAGTATGCCAGGAAGCTGTCCAGGCAACCAACTAACTACGACAGCGGTGTCTACTTCATGGGCCATCACGCGGCGAACCAATGGACGGTTCGGCAGGTTAACGGTGGTTGACGAAAACTCTGGTTCAATCAAGGCGAGTCCGCCGCCCGGCTTTGCAACGCGCCTCATCTCGCTGATCGCACCCGTGACATCATCAAGGTAGATCAACAGCCGTTCCGCGCGGACACAGTCGAAAGTGGCTACATCGAATGGCAATGCCATTGCGTCAGCGACGCGAAAGTCAATTTTTAGCTTGGCAGCGGCGGCCCTGTCTCGGGCACCTTGAATGAAGTCTGCGCTCTTATCGACCCCGGCAATCAATCCCCTTGGCGGGCCGAGAGCAGCGAGGCGCAGCGTCTCCAGACCAAACCCACATCCGACATCAAGAATGTTCTTGCCGGGTGCAATTCCACCGCGTTGTCGCGCGATCGATTTTAGCTCTTGTAGCTGCTCAATGCCATCGAATGCTTCGAGAGCGCTCACGTAACTTGCGGAGCTTGCTGCCTGGTCGACTGCGGTAAATTGCTTAAGCGTGAAATCATCCATAATTCCTGTCGAGTAATCCGAAAAAGCGTCCCGGACAAGTCTTGCTGTCGCTTCGGCACGAGTCGCGGGCTGCCTCATTAAGCTCAAACCAGCTTTATGCCGAATAGCCAATCCCTGCCCGTCGACGCATGTGTTGGCGAAATGTCCGCTTATTGATCAAAGCCGACAAGGCGGTCCTCTGACCGACACAGCTCAGGCATCTTCCGCTGTGCTCCTGGAAGCTGGCATCGCCCAGCGCGACAGGTATGTCCGCTAGTGACCCATTGCCCAGATTTCCCATGTGTGGCACGCAACATCACCATGCTCGTACGCCGTGCTTCAAAGACTGATCATCCTGCCATCTGGCGCACCATCGGCCCTACGATCCGTGCCGGGGAGACCTACGCGCTGGACCGCGATATGACAGAGGCTGATGCAATCGCCTACTGGTTTGGTGAGGGCCGAGAGACGTTTGTAGCTGAGGAGGACGGTGAGATCACCGGCACGTATTACATTCGTGCCAATCAGGCTGGCGCCGGCAAGCACATCTGCAATTGCGGCTACATGGTGAGTTCTGATGCGACGGGTCGCGGCGTTGCACGCGCGATGTGTCTGCACTCGTTGGACTACGCAAGAAGGCACGGTTACCGAGGCATGCAATTCAACTTCGTCGTCAGCTCGAATACGCGCGCTCTGAAGCTCTGGGAGTCTCTTGACTTTGAGATCGTAGGACGCGTGCCGCAAGCCTTCGACCATCCAAAGTTTGGATACATTGATGCCTTTGTGATGTTCCGATCACTCTGATGCGTATCGATGAACCGGCTCCGCTGATAGTCTGCCTGAAACGGCTTAGGCTAGTTGGCAGTTTTTGGCACGTAGCGGACAACGCGGACGGCGGACGAACGCAGCTCAGGCATATTCTGCTTTGCACCCGAAAGCGGGCGTTGCCCTGCGCGTCGCGGATGTCTGCTTCGGAGCCGGTTCCGGTTCTTAAATCGCGGGCATTAGCGCACACTCGTAAACAAAGGGCCGCCCTAACGAGCGGCCAAGTTCGGAGAAAATGTGATAATCAAGCGCGGTTGGAACTCTCACCAAACCAATTTCCCTGGTAACTTGTTTTGACGACCTTTTCTGTACGCTACCGCACAATTCACATCGGCATTCAAACGCTGGACCGGCAAGACGCCGACTGAGACGAGGGTGTTGTCGTAGTGAGCGCGCCAAACGGTGCGAAGGCAGAACACGGGGTTACAGTCGACAAACTGACGGACATGTTGGTGGAGATCTACGAGAGCAGCACGACGCTGTCTGCGGGGCATTGTCACATTAAGTGAATTTGGCCCAATATGGACGACAGACCGGCAGGCTAAGCCGCTGAAATCCCACGCGTCAAAGTCAGCGGTCGTCGGCAAATTCCAGTCAATCAGACTTAATGTGACAACACCCCGCCGGCCATGGGTCACGCCGGCCTTCTGCGGGGTTTTGCTGCCAACCTCGACAGGCTTGCGCGAGAGTCGGCAAAGCTTGGAGAACAAATCGGCTCAGTAATCAGGTCCGAGGATGCAGTCATCCGATGTTCATGAGATTGGCAGAGGCGCTCTCGCGGGTGTTCTCCTTAGGCTGCTCGGTCAACGCTTTTGGGGCATGAGGTTGACCGAGGGTGAAATTCTACTGCTTGCACAGCGTCCGAAGGAAATCGCTTTCTCGGAGATGGCAGGCCCCCTGCGAGTGAAGAGGGCATTTGGGTTTGACGCTGTTTTTTTGACTTTGATCGATGGCTCGGAAGTCAAAATCGCTGGGTTTAAACGAGTAGACGCGATGTCTTTCGTAGAGGCGGCGAACGACGTCTGGCGCCGCTCCGTGGTGGAACTGTTTAATATCAACAACGATGAGGTGCACGCGCTTGCAAACGTCTTCCAGCGCTTAAACCAACCCCGGCGCTACCCATCGGCCTGTCTATTGGAGCCATTCACAAGGCGCGCCAAAGCACTTCTTGCACGCCTCCCAACCACCATCCCGGACGGCTGTATTTCCGCCGAGCAACGGCAGATGCTAAATGTGGTCGCGGAATTCGACAATGCCCCCGGGCTGTCGCGCGACAAAGCGATCAAGACCTTCGTCGACGCCGAGCTGGCAGAGATGAGCGATTTTTTCGACACGATCGAGTCGAATCCGCTGACGCCGGAACAACGTCTTGCTGTCGTTTCAGATGAAGATGCCACGCTGGTCCTTGCTGGTGCTGGGTCTGGTAAGACGAGCGTCATTGTGGCCAAGGCGGCATATATCATTCAGCGGGGCATCCGGCGACCCGAGGAAATTCTCCTCTTGGCATTCGGCAAGAACGCGGCCGAAGAGATGGCTACGAGGATCGAGGAACGATGTGGCTCGCCCGTCGACGCACGGACCTTCCATGGCCTGGGATATGGTATTATTCGAGAGGTCGAATGCCAAGCTCCCGCCCTAGCAGCGCATGCGAGCGACGATGCGCAGCTGCGCGCCTTGCTCCGAGACATTTTGATAAATGACGTCGCCAAGCAGGACGGCTTAGGGGCTTTGCTTCTGAGATTCTTCTTGGATTTTTACTGGCCATACAAGAGCGAGTGGGACTTCAAGACGAAGGATGAGTACTACCAGTACATCGAGGCCCATGAACTCAGAACGCTCCAAGGTGAAGTTGTCCGTAGCTTCGAGGAATGCGAAATCGCGAACTGGCTCTACCTCAATGGCATCGCCTACGAATACGAGCCAGTCTATGAGCATGAACTTCCGGAGAACAACCGACGCGCCTACACACCGGATTTCCGGCTGAAGGAGAGCGGTGTGTACATCGAGCACTTTGGTGTTCGCAAAGCACGTGCATCTGACGGCACGAGCTACCTAAAAACCGCACCCTATGTCGACCGCGAGACCTATCTCGAAGGCATGAATTGGAAGCGGAAGGTCCACAAGGACCATGGCACGACGCTCATAGAAACCTATAGCTATGAGCGCGTTGAGTGCCGCTTGACGGGAGCGCTTGCGGAAAAGCTCGCTCCATACGCCAAGCCAGAGCCAATTTCTTCGGATCAAATCTTCGGCACACTCTCTGCAATGGGCCAGGTCGATGAATTCACCCAGACCCTCGCCACGTTTTTGCGTCATTTCAAGGGCGCCGGATTGACAACTGAGCAATGTCGCAAGCGCGGAGCGGCCTCCTCTCATATAGCGCGCAATCTCGCCTTCCTGAAGATTTTTAGACCCGTACTAGAGGCATACCAGCATCGTCTCGACGGTCGTATCGACTTTGAGGATATGATCGTTCGAGCCACGGAGCACGTGAAGGCCGGGCGCTACCGCAGCCCATATCGGCATCTCTTGGTCGACGAATTTCAGGACATATCGGACAGCAGGGCCAAGCTCATAATAGCCTTGAAGGCGCAGCACCCAGACGCGCGCCTATTCGCCGTTGGAGATGATTGGCAATCGATCTACCGATTTGCCGGCTCCGATATTCATCTAATGCGGAACTTCGGGGAGGAGTTCGGGGGACACTTCGCGGAATCGACCGGGGTTCACAGTACAGTGGACCTCGCCCGGACATTCCGCAGCGTTGACAAAATTGCGATGCCCGCGCGCAGCTTCATTCTACAAAACCCTTCTCAGATTGAGAAAAAGGTTATTCCGGCGGACACGACCAAGGCACCTGCCATCAAGGTGGTCTATTATACGCGCGGGCACGAAGGTGACTCGCTGAAGGCGGCACTCGACGAGATCCTGGCAACCGATAACAGCCGCGGCAAGATCAGCGTGCTTTTGCTTGGGCGCTACCACTCTTCGAGGCCTAACAATCTTGCAGGACTCGCGTCGAGCTCTCCCAATCTGTCGCTCCGGTTTATGACCATCCATGCGTCTAAGGGGCTTGAAGCAGATCACGTCATTATCCTTCGCGTCGCCTCCGAACGTATGGGCTTCCCGTCAGAGATTGTCGATGATCCCCTTCTCGACATGGTTCTTCCAGAACCCGAGAAGTTCGGCCATGCCGAAGAACGCCGTCTGTTTTATGTGGCCCTGACCCGTGCGCGGAAGTCTGTCACAAGCCTGGCAGATAGGGCAAAGCCGTCAATCTTTGCTAGGGAGTTGGTCGAGAATAAAGCCTATCAGGCGATCGAGCTCGGCGACCCGGGTGTGGCCCAACATCGATGCCGCGTATGCGGTGGGCGCATGCTGGCGCAGAGATCCAAGAACGCGCGCCTTCGCTTTGCCTGCGAGCATCGGTTCCTTTGCGGGCAAACGCTTTGGCCCTGCAACGTCTGCAACATCGACTTGCCAATTCCAGACCGCTTGGACCCGGGAACGATGATTTGCGGTTGCGGTGCTCAGTTTCCTAAGTGCCCAAACTGCAGTGACGGATGGCTTGTCGAGCGGAAAGGCCGATACGGCAAGTTCCTTGGTTGCGTGAACTACCCATCTTGTGAGGGTTTAAAGCAACAAAGGACACGACGTTCGTGACAAATGTTCGTTACCGTGACAACAGCGCTGAGGGCACTGTAGGGTCGATTGGCGTTGTAGTGTTGGCGCCATTACAATGCGGTCCGGCCGCACTCTTTGCTCGGCTATCAGCCCCCGGCACCGGAAGCGATCTTGCCGACCGCATCTGAACTGACCTACGCTGCCGTGACCACAAGCGTTGCTTATGCGGGCCTACAGTTGCCCTGGGATCTTGGAAACGCATGATCGATGGAATTGGCGTGGCTCTCGTCGTTGCTTCAGCAGCGGGGTTGATGAGGGGATTTGCAGGCGTTGGCTCCGGCATGCTGATGGCTCCCTTTTTTGTCCACATATTCGGACCCGTCGAAACGATCGGACTCATCATATTGATTGAGGTCGTCGTCACAGCTCAACTGATGCCTTCGGTATGGAAGGATATTCAATGGCCTGTTGTCGCCCCCATGGGCTGTGCCGCCGCAGTCGTCATGCCGTTTGGGAGCTGGGTGTTGGTGTCACTTGATCCCTCGGCGATCCAGTTTGGTGTGGCACTTCTCGTGACGGTATCTGCTTTGGCATTGATGACGGGATGGCGATATGAAGGTGAAAAACCTCTTGCTGCATCGCTCGGCGTGGGAGTTGTTTCAGGGTTTTTGATGTCCGTCACGAGCTTGGGCAATCCGCCTGTGATGCTCTACCTCTTGTCCAGCAAGGATGCAGCAAGAACGAATCGGGCAAACTTCACTGGTTACTTTGCAATCACGCTACTCGCACTGATTGCCGTGATGCTGATTGGTCGGTTGATCACGTGGCAAACGGTTCTGATCGTCGCTGTTATCTTGCCTATATTCATGCTGGCGACATGGATTGGAAGCCGTATGTTCAGCACGGCAAATGAAACAACCTATCGATGGGTTGCGTTCGTCATCCTTTTGCTGGCCGGGCTGTACGGCATGTTCAGGTGATTGTAGCAAGGTTTGGATAATGACCATCTCTGGAAGTGGCCCATAACGAGGGGGCTGGACACGCTCATTTATTTCTGTGCAACACGCGGCAAGGTGTCTGTTGTCGAGCGTAAAGCCCAGATGTCCAACCCAGCAGCGAGGACCAAAACGATGATCCCCGCAGTTTCTAGCGTTCGTATAAAATCCACTAAATAGGAATAGTAGATCGCGCCCGCACCGAGCAGCGCCAAGAGGATGGGTAGCGGGTTTTGGTGCTTCCTGAAATTTACAAGGAATCCGACGAGCGCCAGGGTCACCAGAATGAGGATAAGGTTGACCCAAATCGTGCCATCAAGCGTCATGGAAACACCAAATGCGGACATCACGCTGAAAAACACCAGAAGCCCCTTGCACGCGATCAATACGCCGACGCTTCCTATAGCCGAGACCCACCGCAACATCGCCCTTCTCCTACTGCACTAACTTTTCTAGTCGCTGGAGGCCACACAGGAAGCCTTTACCAATGAGCGACACCGGCACCAGCACCCTCGTTTCGCCTCTTCGAAGTTACAGCAGCAATTGTCCTCTTGAGCCGTGATGCGGACCTGGTGGCTATCGGCAGGTCACAGGATCAATCGACCAAAACTCGAAGTGCTGCCCGATGATTGACCGTTCGTATGCGGCCACACCGCTGTAACCCTGGCACGCCCCGAGTACGAACTGCGCCAACTCGTACGCTGCTAGAAGCACGAGCAGGCCAACAGCCAAGCGCAAGAATGAGAATTGAGGCCACAGCTGGCGGCCATCTTTGCCTGCTCCTGCGTGTGGCGAGGGCAGCTCGGCGTTGTGCTTCGAGGAGAGAGGTTGTTTGGGCAGGGGGCCCGCAGCACCTCTTGGCGCTACGAAATTGACTTTGTACAGGTGCCTTTGAGCTAGCACGGCACGCTCCGAAAAACGGCATTGCCCCATCGAATTTATTATACGGCGTATATTTCAGAAATGACCAATCACATTCCGCACGGCCTATGGGAGGCGAGACATGAAGAAGACCGACGTAGTGGGCAACATCGCTGTCTCGTTGTTTGGGCTTCCGTCAACATGCATGCGAACCATCTCACCTTCGCCGGTCATTACAAAGGCGATAACTGTTCCGAGGGTGTTGTCACATTAAGTTTGATTTACTGGAATTTGCCGACGACCGCTGATTTTGACGCGTGGGGTTTCAGCAGTTTAGCCTGCCGGTCGGTCGTCCATATCGGGCCAATTTCACTTAATATGACAATGCCCCGCCGAGCATTGGCATGCAGCTGTCGTACCAAATAATGAGTTGATAAACGCTTGGGGGTGATGACGCTTTCAAAGCGAAGGGTATTAGGTTCCCTAGGGTTGGGGGAATCAATGGCTGACATTTTCATATCTTATTCCAAGCGCGATCGCTCCACCGTTGAGCTGTTATCCGCGTATCTTGAGATGCAGGGATGGGAGGTCTGGTGGGATCGTTCCCTAATGGCGGGCGATGAATTTCGTGACGAGATTACGAAACAGCTTTCGCGGGCGGGCGCGACGATTGTTGTTTGGTCGAGCAACTCTGTTGGTTCAGCCTGGGTACGCAGCGAAGCTGGCAGGGCTCTAGCCGCCCAGAAGCTGATTCCCGTCAAAACCCAAGATCTTGGACCGACAGATATCCCGCCGCCCTTCGATACATATCACACCGAAGATGTGGGGGCGTTCCACCAGATCCGGGAGGCCGTAGCTGCTGAACTAGCTTCGCCGCGGAAGTTGCCGTCCGTGGGAGCGCAATTCCGCTTCGAATTTTTCTCGCTTATTGGGGTCTTTGGAGGCGCCCTGACGCTCCTCGCGAACCTGGATAAAGTCCTGGCGCTTGCGGATTGGACAAAGTGGGTCGTAGAGCGATGGGCTTTCGGCCTAGATCATGTTTGGCATGTCTTGTTCAGCTGGCTCCACGTTGACATGCTTCCATCGACAAAATTCCAACTCTCGATGGCGCTTTTT
>DAOUZE010000079.1 GCA_030665765.1 Filomicrobium sp. | reverse complement strand
AGTTAGAAAAGGCATCAGTACCGACGAGCTGGAACAGCTTGGCGGTGGCGAAGTTGCGTACATCAAGACGCTGTCGTCAGAAGAGGCCAACGAGATCTATCCTCTTGACGACTCACTGCCCGAAGGGATCAGCATTTATGCCCTGCATGCCGCCGACGGGACACCAATCGCCCTGACGGATTCCATGCAGGCCGCCCTTGGCCAGGCACTTGACGATGAGCTCCAAGTTACAAGCGTGCACTAAGGCTTAAGGTTGCGGAACGAAGCCCGAGCTGGGATTTTGATCGGGCCGCGCCGAAAGCCCCAGTAATGCCAAGGTAACAAGAAACCCCGCATGGCGGCTTCCAGCGGGGTTTCTATCTGTCTTGGCTGAAACACCGACCAAAACTAAAACCGGCGGGCCGCCCGACTCTACATCAGCCTCGATAGTGGGCAAACTGGCCGCGTGGCTTGAAGCGCTCCAAATAGGCGGGAACGATGCTGGCGATTGTATGCGGTGCGGTAACGCCGAGTGCTTCTAACGTGCGCCCCTCGCTTTTTGCCTGGTCGCTGACGACGTTATCTTGTTGCAGCATGCGCACCTGGTCCACGGTTATCGGGCGAACGGAGTTTGGAAACGGCCAGGTCAGCAGCGCCTGCAGTTTTGCCAACCAGAACGGTAAACCGATATAACCCGCCTTGCGGCCAGACCATTCTTTGGTGCGGTCGAGCAGCTGCTTAAAGCTCAACGATGCCGGACCGCCAAGTTCGTAGATCTGGCCTGACTCTCCGGCCCCCTCGACAACATTTGCAATCGCTAGCGCGAGATCGCCGACATAGACCGGCTGGAAGCGGGTCCTGCCGCCACCGATCAGCGGCAGTAGCGGGGAAACTTGAGCCATGCCGGCAAAACGGTTGAAGAACTCGTCCTCGGGTCCGAAGACAATGGACGGGCGCAAAATGATGGCGGACGGAAACTCCTCCAGCACCGCCTCCTCGCCCTTGGCCTTGGTGCGAGCGTAGTTGGCTGACGATTTGGCATCGGCGCCGATGGCGGAAACGTGGACAAGACGGCCGACGCCAGCTTCACGTGCAGCCTTTGCCACCGCACGAGGCCCGTCGATATGAAGTGCTTCAAAGCTCTGCCGCCCGGCAGGCGCCAGTACACCGACCGCGTTGACCACGGCATCGGCCCCCTCAACGGCGCGCGCCACCGACTTGGGGTAACGCAGATTGGCCTGCACGCCATGGACCTGACCCACCGCCCCCATTGGTTGTAGGTGCCCAGCCAGATCGGGGCGTCGGGACGCAGCGCGCACGCGCCACCCGCGCGAAGCCAACTCACGAGTCGCGTAACGGCCGACGAAACCCGGCCCCCCAAAAATCGTTACAAGCCCGCCCATCGGTGCTTTCCTGCCTTGTTCGCCTGTGCCGTCGTGTTCATTTTGTTCGGTAGGTATAATCAGCCGGCCTGCTAATGAAAAGCAGCGAAAGGTCACGTCCGCCTCACTCACCACCCGGATAAGATTGACAAACGGTGATGTGCCAACTAACTCCGGGGCTCCCGATCGCCCAGCCCATGCCCAGGTGGCGGAATTGGTAGACGCGCTGGCTTCAGGTGCCAGTGGCCGCAAGGCCGTGAAGGTTCGAGTCCTTTCCTGGGCACCATAGTGGTTCGTACACCCGTAACATGATCATTTGCGTGTGCGCCTCAGCTCAACCGACGATGTCGAGATCGGCGAAAGTCCCCCATGTCCAACAATAAGATTACACTGCATAAAGGCGATCTTGCAGAAGGCGTGGCATTCGGCGACAGCGTAGCCATCGATTCGGAGACGTTGGGTCTTAATCCGCACCGAGACCGGCTGTGCTTGGTGCAGTTGTCGGCTGGGGATGGAACGGCCCATCTGGTTCAGTTCGACGGCTCAAACTACGACGCGCCAAGGCTAAAGGCCATTCTAGAAGACGCAAGCGTTTTGAAGATCTTCCATTTCGCGCGCTTCGATATCGCCGTTATGCACAAATACCTTGGCGTCTTAGCAACACCCATCTACTGCACAAAAATCGCCTCCAAGCTGGTACGCACCTATACGGATCGGCATGGCCTTAAAGACGTCGTGTCGGAGCTCGCCGGGATGGAATTGTCCAAACAACAGCAGAGCTCAGACTGGGCCGCGACGGAGCTTTCAGAACATCAACTTGCCTATGCAGCCAGTGATGTCTTGTATTTGCATACAGTCAAACGCCGCCTCGATCTGATGCTTGAACGCGAGGGGCGAACGCAGCTTGCCCAACGGGCATTCGATTTCCTGGCGACACGCGCCGAGCTGGATCTCAAGGGTTTCGGGGATATCGACATTTTCTCGCACTGATTGAGATGCCGTAGGCAATTGTTTCGCCTATTGTCTGCGACGATTGCCGGTCCCAAATTCACCCAAATTGGCAGCAAGGGTTGGGGTTGATGCGATTCTGTTCGCATGCATCAAGATACGTGGTCTGACTTTCGGTCGTTATCGTTTCTCATACCACTGGACACAGCCCGTTCGCCGATATTTGAAACTGCTTGCCCGCCACGGGGTCACGCACTAATGGCACACGCCACGTCATTCGATACGGTTTCGCAACCGGAGCAACGCAGCGACCGCCTTGTCGTCGTCGGCGTCGACCGGTCGAAACAGTTTCGCCGGGCCAGTCGCCATACCCTGTGGGTGCGCGCGATGCGCGTACTGCTGCCGACGTTCGCGATAACATCCGCTGGGCTCTACGCCGTTTCGGCTATCGGTACTATCGATTTCAGTGGAAGCCTGGCTCCGATATTGCCGCAAATACTGCCTGAAAACCTAACCATGCAGAACCCCCACTACGAGGGGTATACCGATGACGGTGGCGCCTACCAGGTGCGCGCGAGCAATGCCCGGCAGGAGTTCGACAAACCGCATATCATCAACCTGGAATCAATTTCCGGCGTGTTGACGGACGCCAAGAAGGTTAAGACGGATCTGACCGCCGCGAAGGGGATGTTTGACACACGCCAGAATGTGCTGGAGCTCGACGGCGGCATCACAATCGCATCTGAAGACGGCATGCAGGCGAAGTTAAAGACGGCCACGGTAAAGACCAAGGCTGGACACATCTCTTCCAATGATCCCGTCGAGGTTCGCATGCCAGGCGGCCTGGTGAAGTCCGACAAGGTCTCAATCTGGCAAAAGAAGAAGCTCGTTGTTTTCAGTGAGAACGTGCAAACAAAATTGACGCCGGCGGCGAATGAGAAGGCTGCGAAGTCGGCGCAAGGTTCGAAGAAAGCGGCGACGAGCCCAGCACTTTTGGGTGCCTCCAATGAACCGGTCAATATCGATTCCGCTGTGCTCAGGATCGACCGAGCCAAAGGAGATGCAGTATTCCAGGGACAGGTAAAAGCCGTTCAGGGCGATCAATCGCTTCTGACTGCCGAGCTCATCGTTGAATACGAAGACGCAAATGCGGCCGACAAGGCGGAGGCCGCCGCCCGGCTCGGCGGTAATGGATCGAGCATCAAGGCAATCATCGCTCCCAAACCCGTGATGATGCGGCGCGGTGAAAACGAGCAGGTCACCGGCCAGTCCGCGCACTTCGACATCAAGAATAACAAAGCAAAGATCTCGGGCAGTGTTGTCATGTCGGCTGGCCCCCAACGCAAGGCCGTGGCCGACGTCGCGGAGATCGACTCGAAAGCTGACACCATAACACTGGAAGGTAATGTGGTCGTCAGTCAGGGTCAAAACGAGCTTCATGGCCAGCGGCTGTTCGTGAACCGGGCGCTCGGCACAAGCCAGATGTCGACGCCGGTGGGCAACAACGGCAAACGCGGACGCATAACTGCAAAGCTGCAAAGAGAAAAAGCGGCAAGTGCCGGAACGGGTAAAGCCGCCGGTAAAAGCAAGGCAGCGAGACTCGCAAAAGCGGCAAAGGCAAAGCCTGGCGCCATTATGTCGATGACGGCATTCAAGAGTGACTCGGGCTCGCCGACGCAAGTCGAAGCCGACGTGCTCGATGTGAACGACAAACTCAAGCAGGCGGTCTTTCGGGGAAACGTCGAAGTCGAACAGGGGCAGATATCGATGCGCTCCAATGAACTGACGGCTCACTATTCTGGTGATTCAAGCTTGCTCACTCCTGTCGAGCCAGCGGCCTCCAAAAAACCGGGGGCAGGCAGCCGAGTGACGCGGATCCTAGCGCGGGGCAAAGTATTCATAAACTCGCGCACCGATGGCCAAACAGCTTCCGGTGACTGGGCTGATTTTGATATGAAGAACAACATCGTGAAGCTGGGCGGTGATGTCGTTCTCAATCAAGGCAAGAACGTCATCAAGGCGACCTCTTTGAAGATCGATATCGAGACGGGCAACGCCGTGATCGAAAGGACGCCCGACCAACCGGGCACAGCGAGCTGGGTTTCATCGCTGTCGAAAACGGGAGTAAATGGGACGAAGACCGTTCCCTTGCGGCCGGCGCAATACGGCAGGCCGAGCGCCGTATTCTACCCCACCCAGCTGAGTAAATCTGGCCCGGCGAAGGCCAAGCCGAAAAAGCCCCCCAAAGCGCGCAAGGTTTCGCCGAAGCAGGCTCCGCGTCCGGCAAAGGCTTCTAGCTGGGGAACGAGCCGTGAGGTTTTCGAGCAGTAAGCCGCCTCACTCGACCGACAGTGGCCGGAAGGCAATCAAGCTCCAGCCATGCAATAATTGCGCCATTGCCGAGACCAACTTTTTGCGGCAGATAGATGGGAGCAGAAAGGATCAACCGTGGTGAGATTCCTGCCGATCGGGCGCGCAAAGCGCAAATCCTCCCAACCTTCAGCGCGCCAACAACCGCAGCTGGCAGTGGTGTCGCAAGATATGGGCTTCGATGAAGACACCACACTTGCCTTGCCGCATAAAGCGGCCGAGGGATGGTTGACCGTCACGCAGGTCCGAAAGAGCTACAAGAAGCGAATGGTCGTCAGGGGCGTCAGCCTCGATGTTCGAAGAGGTGAATCGGTTGGGCTACTGGGACCCAACGGCGCCGGAAAGACCACCGTGTTCTACATGATCACCGGGCTCGTTCCGGCGGACGAAGGGCAAATCACAATCGACGGCCACGATGTGACGGCGCTGCCGATGTATCAGCGCGCGCGACTTGGAATCGGCTATCTGCCGCAGGAAGCCTCGATCTTTCGAGGACTCACTGTTGAAGAAAACATCATGGCGGTTCTGGAATTGGTAGAACCTGACCGAAAGAAGCGCAACGAGCAGCTCGATCAACTTCTGGAAGAATTCACCATCACAAGCCGGCGCAAATCGCCATCGATCGCACTGTCGGGCGGTGAAAGGCGGCGCTGTGAGATCGCGCGAGCGTTGGCGACAAGACCTGCTTTCATGCTGCTCGATGAGCCGTTTGCTGGTGTTGATCCGCGAGCGGTTAACGATATTCAGGAGTTGGTACGTCACCTGACGCAACGAGGCATCGGTGTGCTAATCACGGATCACAACGTCCGCGAAACACTCAGCATTGTCGAGCGCGCCTACGTCATCTACGAGGGTCGCGTTCTGACAAAAGGTAACCCTCAGGAAATCATAACGAACGAAGACGTACAAAGAGTGTATCTGGGGAATATGTTCGCTAACGAAGTATAGATTATGTTGAGCCCCAATTGTTTCGCAATGACCAAGCGTAGGGTGGGGTAATGGCGATTAACGCCAAACTTGAGCTTCGACAGAGCCAGCAGCTGGTGATGACACCACAGCTGCAGCAGGCGATTAAGCTATTGCAGCTGTCGAATCTCGAACTTAATGAATTTGTCGCTACAGAATTGGAACGCAATCCACTTCTGGAGCGTGAAGATACAGGTGAGCAACCAGTTGAAGCGCAGGATCGCGAGGAGAGCGAGTCTGGCGGCGATGGGGATCCGAGCGCTTCGGACGAATGGGTCGACAATGGCCGCGGAACTTCGGAAGCGGCGAGTGCTCTTGATACTGATTACGACAACATCTACCCAGACACCTCCGCCAGCGACCTTGGTCAGCTCGATAGTACGCGGCTTGCGGGATCGGACTGGGCTTCCATCAAACACCGCGCGGGCAGCGGTAACGGCGAAGATTCCAATCTTGAAGCCTACGTCAGTAGCAAATTGTCCCTGAAAGACCACCTGGAAGCACAGCTGCCGCTGACCCTAACTGATCCGGCAGAACGTTTGGTCGGCCGGCATCTCATCGACCTTGTCGATGAGGCTGGATACCTGAATGCGGATCTGATCGACCTTGCAGGCAAGCTCGGTGCCGAGCAGGAGCTCATTGAGCGGGTTCTGTCCGTTCTGCAGACCTTAGACCCACCTGGCGTTTTCGCCCGATCGCTCGGGGAATGCCTGGCTTTGCAGTTGAAGGAACGCAACCGGTATGACCCGCAGATCGCATTGTTTCTAGAAAACCTCGACCTGTTGGCCCGGCACGACATTGCAAAATTGCGCAAAATTGTTGGCGTCGACATGGACGAGTTGACCGATATGATCAATGAGATCAAGGGGTTGAACCCAAAACCCGGCCTCGCCCTCGGCTCTGTACAAGTGCAGCCAGTGGTACCAGACGTCATCATTCGACCGGCCTCTGATGGCAGCTGGCTTGTTGAGCTGAACAGCGAGACGCTACCGCGCGTTCTGGTCGACCGCAGTTATTTCGTACGGGTTTCCCGAACGGCGAATTCAGATTCAGACAAGGAATACTTGTCGGAATGCTTGCAGACAGCGAATTGGCTGGTTAAGAGCCTCGATCAGAGGGCTCGCACGATCCTCAAGGTGGCGCGCGAGATCGTGCGTCAACAAGATGGGTTTTTTACCTATGGCATCCAACACCTTAGGCCACTCAACCTAAAAACCGTTGCAGAGGCTATCTCAATGCACGAGTCGACGGTGTCGCGGGTCACATCGAATAAATACATGGCGACCAGCCGAGGTATCTTTGAACTGAAGTATTTCTTCACCTCAGCGATCGCGTCGGCCGAAAACGGGGAGGCACATTCTTCAGAATCGGTTCGCTACCGCATCAAACAGTTAATTGATGCCGAAAAGGTCGAAGCTGTTTTGTCGGACGACCAGATCGTCGCAATGCTGCGACGAGACGGCATCGACATCGCCCGGCGGACGGTCGCTAAGTATCGGGATGCGCTGCGAATTCCTTCTTCGGTACAGCGACGTCGGCGGAAACGGGTCGATGAGCGCGTCGCCCGCGCCTAGCTTGGGTGTTGGCCCAATGTTAGCGTGGACTGACCACGGTCGTGATGCTTTCACGTTGTTCACCGGGCTGCCTTGACACCAACCCGATCGAACATCGATTGTTGTCTTGGAAGAGTGGCCGAACGGAGCCAAACATACGCTCATGGGCATTGAGACCTTGCAACGCGTATTGGAAGTTATCGATGTTCATATTGGGCTCAATTTCGTAGTTTAGCCCTTAAGGTAAGCTTCTTGAAACCCACCAGTGGAAAGACCAACTGAACGAAGAGTAAAACACAAGGCGGGACTATGACACTCCAAGTCACCGGAAAGAATGTCGACGCGGGAGGTGCTTACCAGACCTACATTCTGGATAAAGTTGCCACTATCCTGGAGAAGTATATCGGCCCGGAAATCTCCGGGCACGTGAGATTGGAGAAAGAACGCTCAACCTTCCGCACAAACTGCTCCGTTCGGTTGCGCACCGGCCTGCTGGTAGAAGCGCACGGATCGGGCGGCGATGCCTATGCCAGCGCGGATGCCGCGATTGAACGCCTCGAAAAACGTGTGCGCCGTTACAAACGGCGTTTGAAGGATCATCATCACGGCCGTCAGAATGGTGCCGCACTTCCAGCAGAACTTCCAGCACGCGACTATGTGCTGCAACTGACGGATGATGAACGGGAAGACGATAACAAGCCCGATCAACACCCAGTTATCATCGCGGAGACCGAACTGGCGATTCGTGAGTTGACAGTCGGGGAAGCGGTGATGCATCTCGACCTTGGGGAAAGCCCGTTTTTGATCTTCAGGAATGCCGGAAACGGCGTCATTAATGTTGTGTATCGGCGGGCCGATGGGAATGTCGGATGGGTCGATCCTGACAAGACAGGGCAAGCCGAACCGGGGGCCGCGTGACGGAGCATTTTTCTGGTCAGGCTTTCGAGTAACAGCCGCTGATGGAGTTTGCGGGGTCTCGAGGCGCAAAGATGGTTTGAGCGTCATGGGAAGGCAGCAAACGGTGGGACAAAAAGCAATGGATCTGAGTGACCTTCTAGTACCTGAGGGAATTTTGCCATCGCTGAAGGCGAAGAGCAAAAAACAAGCCTTGCAGGAACTCGCCAGCAAGGCCGGCGAGATGGCAAGTCTCGACCCTCGAGACGTTTTCGATACGCTGCTACAGCGCGAGCGGCTCGGTTCGACCGGTTTGGGACGCGGAATTGCCATCCCTCATGTCAAATTCAAGGATCTGGATCGGATTTTCTGCCTGTTTGCCAGATTGCAGGAGCCGATCGAGTTTGATAGCCATGATGAAGCGCCGGTGGATCTAATCTTCCTGCTGCTGGCACCAGAACATGCCAGCGGCGATCACCTCAAAGCGCTCGCACGCATCTCGCGACTGGTTCGCGAACCTGCAACGCTGGATCAGCTTCGCGCAGCCAAGGACGCCAACACGCTGCATGATGTGCTGTCCAATCCGGTCACATCCAACGCGGCCTGAGGCCGCGTAAAAACAATATTCCGCATGCGCCTCATGCGCCTCATGCGCCGCAGGGGCTCGCGTCGCCGAGGATTAGCAAGGCGCCGAGCCCGAGCCCCCCGACCACAATGCGCCACCAGCCAAAGAGTTCGTAGCCATGGCGGCTGACGTAATTGAGTAGATAGCGCACCACGATCACCGCAGATATGAAGGCCATCACAAAGCCGATGGCGATGCTTGTCGCATTTGAAACGTCGATCACCGCCCAGTTTTTGTATAGATCGTAGGCAAAGGCGCCACCCATCGTCGGCATTGCCAGGAAGAATGAGAATTCCGCTGCCGAGCGCTTATCGGTGCCCAACAAGAGCGCCCCGACGATGGTCGCTCCCGAACGGGACACGCCTGGAACCATCGCAACGCACTGGCACAAGCCGATCTTAAAAGCGAGGCTTGGCGGGTAATCCATTACTTCAACGTACTTTGGTTGAAGCGGCAACCGATCCACAACGAGTAGCACAATACCGCCGAGGATCAGCATTATGCAGATCAGCATCGGGCTCTCAAACAGAACGCTTTTGATGAACGAGTGGCCGAGCGCTCCGATAAAGGCGGCTGGAAGGAATGCGATCACGATTGCAAAGACGAACCGTTGTGTTCGCGGATCGGAAGGTAGATCGACCACCATGCGCAGCAACTTGGCGGAATAGACTGACAGGATCGCCAATATGGCGCCAAGCTGGATGAGAACCTCGAAGGTCTTGCCCGGCGAACAGAAGCCCAGGAAGTGACCCGCTAGCAAGATGTGACCAGTCGATGAAACGGGTATGAATTCGGTCAAGCCTTCAAGCAGGCCGAGCAGGATGACTTGCCAAGTTGGCATGTATGGCGAATCTCCGAATGAACGATCTGATCCGAGCAACAAACATGTCCGCTGTTGTCCGGCAAGGCGCCACAAATGGCAGGCGGGCAAACGACGCGCAGCTGCCGCATCCGGGCCACATGGGTGTGCGAGCGGCCTACACGACGACAGCACGGCGACACACCAACACGCGGATGCCCTAAAACGAATCCGTGTATGATCGGCCCGATGTAAAACCCAGCAAAAGGATGATCAACGCTGACTGAACCACGGCTCCATGAGGCGGCCCCGTCAAAGAACGCGCAAAATAGCGGGAAACATGCATAGGCTCACTCACTTCCGGCTTTGCCCATTGTCGCGCTCAGTGCGCGCCGTTCTGGCGGAACTCGGACTGCAGTTCAATTCCTTCGAAGAGCAGCCATGGGATCTCAGCACGCCCTTCCTGCAGCTCAATCCCGCGGGTGAACTGCCGGTCCTTGAGATCGAGGCCGGCCCAGTTCTGTGCGGAACCTATTCTATCTCTGAATACGTCGCAGAAGAGCTTAAACGGCATCCCGTCGATGGCCTCAGCGTGCCGCTATTTCCCGGCAGCCGCGAGGAGCGAGCCGAGGTGCGTCGTCTAGTCGACTGGTTCCACGGAAAAATGCACAGGGAAGTCACCCGCGAGCTGCTTTATGAAAAGGTCTATGCGCGGTTGCAGCCGGGGACGAGTGGGCTATCGCCGGACTCCGATATCTTACGGGCGATCCGTGCCAACCTGCGTTATCATCTCAGCTACATTGGCTATCTGGCGCATGGGCGCCGATGGCTGGCGGGAGAGGACATGTCGTTTGCGGACTTGGCCGCAGCCGCGCAGTTGTCGACGATCGACTATTTCGACGAAGTGCCGTGGGAAGCCTACCCGCAGGCGAAGGATTGGTATGCGCGCATCAAGTCCCGTCCATCTTTTCGGCCGCTGTTGGCCGATCGCGTTCCCGGGACACCGCCTCCCCGGCACTACACGGACTTGGATTTCTGATGTTTATGGGAGTTGTCGGTGACGGCTCCAGCGGACCCCTTCCACGATCTGCTCGAGGAGCTGCGGCAGCGGGCCGAGGCCCTAAAGTTCGACGCTTTCGGGATAGCGTCTACGGACGGCCTAGGTTCAGCTGGTGCTCGCTTGCTGGAGTTCATCGAACTGAAGCGGTATGGCAACATGGAGTGGATGGTGAAGACCGTCAAACGGCGATCCGACCCACGTCAGCTGATGCCATCGGCGCGCAGTGTCATAATGGTCGGTATGAGCTACGCGCCCGATCAGGATCCGCTTGAAGCTCTTGGTCGACGTTTGAACGGCGCGATTTCCGTTTACGCCAAGAGCCGCGACTATCATGAGGTTCTCAAGGGCCGCCTCAAGGAGCTTGCCGGACTGCTCGCGCGGCGGGCGAACGCGGATGTAAAGGTGTTCGTGGACACCGCGCCGCTGATGGAAAAACCGCTGGCGGCGATCGCAGGACTCGGTTGGCAGGGCAAGCATACGAATCTTGTCTCGCGGCAGCATGGCTCGTGGCTATTTCTCGGTGCCATTCTGACCGACGCGCCGTTGCCGGTGAACAGCCCGGAAGAGGACCATTGCGGAAGCTGCAGGAACTGCCTCGACATCTGCCCGACGGACGCGTTCCCAGCGCCTTACCAACTTGATGCTCGGCGCTGCATCGCCTACCTGACGGTCGAGCACAAGGGTCATATTCCTCTGGAATTCCGCAAACCTATCGGCAACCGCGTGTTCGGCTGTGATGATTGTCTCGCGGTGTGCCCTTGGAACAAATTCGCGGGGCTCGCACGAGAAGCAAAACTGGCAGCAAGGGTGGAGACCGACAATCCCCCGCTTGTGGAATTGCTCGCCCTTGACGATGCCGCCTTCCGAGCACGCTTTGCAGGAACCCCTGTAAAGCGTACCGGTCGAGAGAGATTTTTACGCAATTGCCTGATCGCGGCGGGCAACTCTGGCGACGGTTCGCTGGTGCCTGCCGTTAGCAGGTTACTTGACGATCCGCAGCCGCTGATACGCTCGATGGCCGTCTGGGCGCTTAGGGAACTTGCCACCGGTTCCGAATACACTGAAATGCTGAACCGTTATTGTCTGAGCGAAACGGATGCTACGACCATCGCGGAATGGCGGCGGAAGGACCAATAAACTGGAGTGATGGATTGAACCATCTCATTTGTTTCGGATTCGGGTTCAGTGCTCGCGCGCTTGCCGAGCAACTTGCGGCGCTGGGGTGGCGGATCACTGGGACTTCCCGGTCGGCCGAAGGGACGGAGCGTATCCGCGCCTTGGGCTTTGCAGCAGCCCGCTTCGATGGCAACACGCCCTGCACTGATATCCGAGCCGCGCTACAGTCCGCCTCGCATCTCGTGATCTCCGCTCCACCCGGCGAAGATGGCGATCCCGTGCTTCGTCAGCACCAATCTGACATCGTTGTTGCGCCCGGTTTGAAGTGGATCGGCTATCTCTCGACGATTGGCGTATACGGAGATCACGGCGGAGCGTGGGTCGATGAGACAACACCGGAGACGCCGGTTTCGCAACGCTCGAAGCGGCGGCTCGCGGCAGAACAATCGTGGCTGTCGCTGGCAAATTCGGATGGCGGACCGACGGTCCGAGTGTTTCGATTAGCTGGTATCTACGGTCCAGGGCGAAGTGCCATCGACCAGGTCCGCGCAGGACAGGCGCGGCGCATCGTCAAGCCGGGGCAGGTGTTCAACCGGATCCATGTCGATGACATCGCAGCGACGCTGGCCGCGGCAATTGTGACTGGTGGAACACATAGCGTCTATAACGTCACAGACAACGAACCCGCACCACCGCAGGACGTGATCGGGTATGCCGCCCGGTTGCTCGGTGTGCCGGCCCCACCGGAGGTCCCAATCGAGGATGTAGGTTTGTCGCCTATGACAAAGAGCTTCTATTCGGAGCTAAAGCGCGTGCGCAACGAGCGGATCAAGCAAGACCTTGGTGTCCGGCTCCGATACCCAACCTACCGGGAGGGCCTCGCTTCGGTGCTTGCGGCTACACGGGCCAACTAATAATCCGGTTTATTCAGGCGCAGTTCAAAACAGCGCGATTATGCCAGAATCATAGTTTCTAAGTTGCGGAGATATGGCTGCGGGAGCGAGCGGAATAGCATGCGACAATTATCGAGTTATTCAGTGCGCACAGTTGCAACAGCATTCGCCTTTGTCGCGGTCGCGGGTTTTTGGATCGCACCGGCAGTCGCCGATGGAAGCGCGGACGCGACCGTTGAGCGATTTGCGAATGACGGAGTTGAACCAGAAGGACAACCCGAGGGCACCGAAAATGTGGTCCAGCCCGTGTCTGAGGCCGACCGCGAGGCCGAGGCCAGGGAACTGACTGAAAAACTCCGCGAAGTGCGCCGCAAACGTGCGCTCGGTCGAACTAAGGAGCCGAATGGCAACGGCGCGATACCGCCAGCACTGTCGAAGCAGGCCAAGAAGGCCGCCGGCTACATATCACCGCTGGTCGAAAAACACGTGACCGTCCTGCTCGTCATGGGTGTCGGAAAGAAAGGCGT
>DAOUZE010000412.1 GCA_030665765.1 Filomicrobium sp. | reverse complement strand
GTAGGTGGCGTCGGCTAGATCTGGGTCGGTCATGATCGTTGCTGGATTCGAGTTGACCAGAATGATCCTGTAGCCTTCGGCCTTCAGCGCCTTGCAGGCCTGAGTTCCCGAGTAGTCGAATTCACAGGCCTGACCGATAATTATGGGACCCGCACCTATGATGAGGATGGACTTGATGTCTGTGCGTTTCGGCATGGCGGGCGGTTTCTCTTGCAGCGCTTTTGCTTTGGCGAGATGGGGGGCCGCTCTTCGTGCGTTGGTGGGCCGCCCGTACATTTCTGGCCGGTCAAATGATGTTGGTAGGCGCGTTTCCGGCGCGACTACTGCGTGGTTTTAGTTTTGCGGTGTTTGCTCATCTGGGCCCGCATTTCTTGACAGGGGTCGGGGCGCTCCTTGCGCGGCGTGAAGACTACGAAATCAGCTGCTGGACTGCCTCCGACTGCACTGTCTACATAGGCTTTCGGGTCAGTCTGTCCACTGGCGACCTCGGCAATTTTCACTGTGACGATCGCATCGGCAGGTACGCCACGCTGTTCTAGATACCAGGGCACACCGCGGTCACGCCGTATGTGCCCATTGCCAGCGATGAGGATACCGCCTTTGCCGCTGGCTACGGACAAAAGTGTGTCGGCCATTGTTGCGTCCCGGAAACGCTGAATGAAATTCATCCGCGGGATCGCGCTCTCGGGTATCAAGCCGCAATGGGAACCAAGAATCTCGGCTGAAAGCGCTTTAGACATTTTTTCTGGGAGCGGTTTTGACAGTGCCAGGCGGGTGAGCTCCGCGTCCGCCAATACAGCTTCGCCCTCCTTTGAGAGGCGGCGCGTGAATTTCCGGGAGACACTGGCCGGGACGATAACAATTTGCTCATGCATCGCTTGCTTGATGATCGGCTCGTAGATCTTGAAATCCGGCCAGCCGCTCTTTGACCATTTCAACATACGAGCGAAGTCGCGCGGCTTGCGCGGGCGCGGCACGAGCACATCGCGGCCGTAGAACTTGTCGAGCGCCACGTTTTGATCCACCCGCACCATTTCCATCGCGATGACATCGACTTGTGGGGCCCCCTCGACAATGCGGGATCCGCGCAATTTCGAAATCGTGCGGATGGCCCAAGCCTGCCAAAGGTGATGATCGGGATTGTCGTGAACCTCACCGAGGAGGACAAAACGGGCGAGTGCCAATCGGTGGCCGAACTCGCGGATTGAAACGAAGTCGCCTTTTTTCGTCGACCAAATCTTGCCGACGAGAGGATGATCGCGCAGCTCCTCGGATTGCCAATTGATCGGCGGCGTAGGTGGATCGCGATTGTCGGCGGCAGCACCCACAGCCAACATGCATAGCCAAACAGTCAAGCAGGCCGTTGCAATCGTTTTCTTCATGTCCTCAAACACACACGCTCGCAATTGTGGTTGTCGTTGAGACTGGCAGCCCGCATAGACCTCATTGGTCGGCCTTTTGCGAGCTCTTCTGGCGGATTGCCTCGACGAAGCGATCAAAGAGGTAATGGCTATCCTGCGGGCCTGGCGATGCCTCCGGGTGGTATTGAACCGAGAATATGGGGCGATCTTGCGAAGCGATCCCGCAGTTAGACCCATCGAAGAGCGAAACGTGGGTCTCAACAATGCCGGCTGGCAACGTCTCGCGATCGACTGTGAAGCCGTGGTTCATTGACGTGATTTCAACTTTGCCGGTCGCCTGGTCCTTGACGGGATGATTGGCGCCGTGGTGGCCTTGATGCATTTTACGCGTCGTTGCCCCAAGTGCCCGAGCAAGCATCTGGTGTCCCAGGCAAATGCCGAACATCGGCAGTCCGGTCTCGATCAGCCGCTGGATCTGCGGAACGGCATAAACACCAGTTGCCGCTGGGTCGCCAGGACCATTTGACAAGAACACGCCATCCGGCTGGTGGGCCATCACATCCTCAGCCGTCGCGGTGGCCGGCAGCACGGTGACCCGACAACCGGCCGTCGCCAAGCAACGCAGTATGTTCCGCTTTAACCCATAGTCGATGGCGACGACATGGAACTCGGGGGCTTCCTGGCGACCGTACCCATCTGGCCAAGCCCAGCGCGTCTCGTCCCAGTTGTAAGATTGGCTGGTGGTCACTTCTGGAACAAGGTCCATCCCTTCCAGGCCCGACCATTGCGCGGCTTCGGCTATCAGACGATCGATATCGAATTTACCGTCGCGATCATGAGCAATGACACCATTGGGCATGCCCTCGGCGCGAATGAGTGCCGTCAAGGCTCGGGTGTCGACCCCAGTGATGGCAATAATACCGCGCTCTTTGAGCCAGGAATCGAGGTCGCGGGCGGCGCGGTAGTTTGACGGGGCCGTCATGGCAGCCCGTAGGACGCAGCCCCTGACGCCTGACAATGCCGCCAAGTTCGAGGTTTCGACATCCTCATCATTGATACCGACGTTGCCAATGTGTGGAAAAGTAAAAGTGATGATCTGGCCCGCATAGGAGGGATCGGTGAGGATCTCCTGATAACCAGTGATTGCCGTATTGAAGCAAATCTCACCAACGGCGCTGCCTTCGGCGCCAAGGCCTTGGCCAGCAATCACCGTTCCATCGGAAAGAACAAGGCGCGCAGTCGAAGCGGCCTCCGTCCAGGTCTGTGACGTCGTCGTGGTCAAGGGCTATCCCAAAGTTGTGTGCGGTGGTAGGCGCCTATTGGTGCGCCGATCTCTGCCGGTATAATCGAGGCGGGCGGTGCAAGGAACCCGGCTAGCCTGCGGCAATCCGGTTCAGGGGGCCCAATCTGGCGAACGTAAGAAGAAGCATTTGCCAGGTCAATCTTTTGGTCCGCTTCGGAGAGATTGGATGCGGACGACGCTTGGACCTATATAAGCGATCAGATCGTGTCGAGCTTCATGCACGATCATTCGGCAGCCTATAGTAAACGAAGTGCCTATCGGAGGGCCCATGCGCGAACGCATCAACCAATCCATGAAAGAGGCCATGAAGTCGGGCGACAAGAAACGCCTTTCGACACTGCGCCTGGTCAACGCCGCGATCAAGGACCGCGATATTGCGGCCCGGGCCGATGAAAAAGGCCAGGCGACGGGGGCCGACAAGATCGGCGAGCAGGAAATCTTGGCGCTCTTGCAAAAGATGATCAAGCAGCGCCGGGATTCAGCTGAAAC
>DAOUZE010000070.1 GCA_030665765.1 Filomicrobium sp. | reverse complement strand
TCGTTCGGCCACCTCCTGCGCTTCAGTCGGACTAGCAGCCACCTGTCCCATGGGGCAGGTAATACCGAAGCCCTTTATAAGCTTCTTAGCTTGGAACTCGTGCAACAGCATCGCCGCACCTCCCTGTATGGCGGTCTTTTTTGTAATCAGCTGCTCAGATTGCGGTTTGGTTTGAGCGTTAGAGCTGGCGAAAGGTTTCTACAAGGACCTCCGCACGATCTAACCACATTCAACACACAAAGAGACTCTCACCAAGTTTAGACGAGAGCCTCGCTACGCGAATCCGCGACACGAGAGCTTGGCCTTTTAGTTCGAGCCGGTCCAATAGATGACCGCAGGCCACCCTTAAAACACGCCATAAATCCCCGTCGGCAGTGAAATTCATGGGTGCTGCATCTGATTGATGGCAACCAAATTCTGGGCTGCGGCCGAAGCGGTCCTACTCTAACAAAAAACATGAGCAGCAAATCTTTACGACTCTTTGGCATACCGTATGCCAGAACCGGTCCTATGTCGAGGCATCCCGTAAAGTTTCTAGAGCCAGATCAAGTTTGATGGAAGAGGTCGCACGGTTGCGACGCGCGCGCATTCTACGAAGCGCATCCTTTTTCTGTGATTTGGGCGGGTCATTTTGCAGGATAGGTTTTCTCGTCCCCCAAAACAGCCGTCGGTTCGCGGCCCGCCACTTGCATGACTAACAAAGTGACTCATCTTTGCTTGATGACTCAACCCGCTGATGAAGACCTTCCCATCCTTGAGGTGCTGCCGGCCCTCAAGAGCAAGCTTTCCGGGTGCGGCGCGGCTGTGCTTGTCGCACCACCAGGGGCCGGCAAGACAACGCAGGTTCCGCTCGCTCTGCTCGGCGCCGAAGGGATCGGTGATCGGAAAATCATCCTGCTTGAACCTCGGCGTATTGCCGCGCGTGCCGCTGCCAAGCGGATGTCCCACCTCCTCGGTGAAAACGTCGGTGAGACAGTCGGGCTACGCATGCGCTTTGATACCAAGGTCGGCCCCAAAACGCGCATCGAAGTCGTAACCGATGGGGTCTTCACCCGCATGATCCTGGCGGACCCAGCATTTGAAGGTGTTGGTTGTGTCATTTTCGACGAATTCCACGAACGCTCCATCGACGCGGATCTAGGCCTTGCACTAGCCCTCGATTGCAAGACCGGCCTGCGCGAGGACCTGCATCTTCTGGTCATGTCGGCAACCCTGGCTGGAGCACGCATCGCCGAATTGCTGGGCGATGCACCCCTGATCGAGAGTGCCGGCCGAATGTTCCCAATCGAAACCCGCTATCTCGGCCGCAACCAGAGCGAGCGGATCGAACAGCAGATGGCGGACGCAGTCGAAATCGCCTTGCGACGCGACCAAGGCTCAATACTCGCGTTTCTCCCCGGCCAAGGCGAAATACTTCGTACCGCCGAGCGTCTCAAAGAGCGTTGTAACGATGCCGCCGTCATTATCGCGCCCCTGTTCGGCGCAGTGGACTCAAATGCCCAGGACCTGGCGATTGCGCCGGCACCCGAGGGCCAGCGCAAAATCGTCCTCGCAACCGCCATTGCGGAATCCTCACTGACCATCGAGGGCGTCCGTATCGTTATCGATTCAGGACTTGCTCGCGTTCCAAGGTTCGAACCAGGGACCGGCGTTACGCGGTTGGAGACAATCAAAGCTCCGCGAGCTTCCGTTGACCAACGCCGGGGCCGGGCAGGGCGTACCTCGCCGGGGATTGCTATCGTCTCTGGGACGAGCCTCAAACCAAGGGTTTGCCAGAATTCTCCGAACCCGAAATCCGCACCGCCGACTTATCCGGCCTGCTGCTCGACTGCTCTGATTTGGGCGTTACCGATCCGCGTTCATTGCGCTGGCTTGATCCACCACCGGACGCTGCGATTGACGCCGCGCGGCAATCACTGATCAGCCTGGCGGCACTTGACGGCAACGGTCACATTACCTCATTCGGCCGCGGGCTGCGCCGCCTCCCCATGCCGCCAAGACTGGCAGGCATGGTGTTAAGCGCCACTCCATTCGGCGCGGCAGCAACGCGGCACGCCGCCGAAATTGCAGCTTTGCTTGTCGAGCGCGGCCTCGGCGGCAACGACCTGGACCTCGGCGACCGCCTGCAACGTTTCCGCGGCGATCGCTCCGCACGTGGCCGCCAGATTATGACGCAGGCAGGCAACTGGACGCGCATCGCTCAAACTGCTGCGTCGAACAGTGGTAACTCTGGCTCATCCTCCGGACATCAGCGCTCCGGTCCCTCCAGCCTCGCCGCTCACGTGGCCATCGCCTACCCGGACAGGATTGCCAAAGCACGCGGCAAAACTGGACAGTTTCTTCTTGTGAGCGGTCGTGGCGCCCACATTGATCCCAACCAAGCACTCGCCGGCGCACCTTTTCTGGTCATCGCCGAAATGCAGGGGGCGGCGGCCTCCACGCGGATCGTTTCCGCAGCCCCATTGGCGGAGGACGAACTCCTCCAGATCGCTGGAGGACGCATTGAGCATAACGAGGAAACCCATTTCGATGCCGGTTCGAAAAGCCTCAGAGCCCGCCGCACGGCAAGGCTTGGCGCGATTGTTCTGAGCTCGGAACCAATTCCTTTCGACGCCCAGGATGTCGTCATCAATTCTCAGGTTCTCGCTGAAGGACTGGCCGGCCTCGGCATCGATCAACTGAACTGGAGCAAGGCCCAGAATCAAATGCGCGGGCGCATCGCGTTTCTGCGGTCCGCTGGAGATAAGGCCCTTCCGGATCTCTCGGACGCAGCACTCGGCGCGACGGCAGCCTATTGGCTCGCGCCCTTCATTGAAGGAAGAGCAAGCGCCGCCGAGGTAACGCACAGCGATCTCGAAGCCGCACTGTCCGCGCTCGTTACCTGGCCGCTAAAACAACGCTTGGAGGAGGCGGCTCCAACGCACTATCTCGCTCCAAGCGGCCAGCGCCACCCGATCGACTACGAAGGAGCGGGCGCCCCGGCATTGCATATCCGAGTTCAGGAACTCTTCGGCCTCAAGCAGCATCCAGCGATCGCCGACGGCCGGCTTCGACTGACCCTGCATCTGCTATCGCCGGCGGGTCGCCCGATACAAATCACCAAAGACCTTACGGGCTTCTGGTCGGGATCGTGGTCGGCGGTAAAGGCGGAAATGAAGGGGCGTTACCCCAAGCACGTCTGGCCCGATGACCCAGCCAATGCACAGGCGACGCGACGCGCCAAGCCGCGCCGTTCGCCATAGCCAGAGTGTCCTGCACGCTCAGGCAAGCCCGCAAGACGCATTGGGCTTCGCAGCCCGTTTGGTCCCGGCACCGATACAGGCCAGCGGCCGGCCGATTGATTTCTTCCTGGCCGCGCTCCAAGTAGGGTCAATGTGCTTTCGGCATAGGATTTCCATTCACGAGGAGATGCACAATGGCCTCGCCGCGGCTTGCTGTCCCCAGGCGGTTGCTTTCAACGCTACTTTTCGTGGCTTGCTTATCGGTTCCAATTGCAACGTCATATGCCGCCACCGTCAGCCGTTGCTTGGCAATGGCCGCTGCCCCACCGCTCACATCCCCGGTCCGATACGTCCCCGCCGCACTCGGCGGAAACGAAGTTCAGATTTCCTACGTCACCCACGCCACCTTCCGCATCAAATCTGCGGGCGGAACGATCATCGCCACTGATTACGCGGGCATCGCCGGCGCCGGTCGCCTTCCGGACGTAGTTACGATGAACCACGCGCACGAGACGCACTTCACCTACTTTCCCGATCCTGAGATCAAGCACGTCCTGCGCGGCTGGAATCCCGGTGGCGGTCCGGCCCATCACCATCTCAAAGTCGGCGATGTCCTCATCCGCAACGTGCCAACCGACATACGCAACTGGATCGGCGAGCGCGAAAAGGACGGCAACTCGATCTTCATTTTCGAGGTTGCCGGACTTTGCATTGGCCACCTGGGACACCTGCATCACGAGCTGGCTCCCGAGGATCTGGCTCACATTGGGCAGCTCGACATCATCATGGCGCCGGTTGATGGAAGCTTCACCCTCGATCACGCCAGCATGGTCCGAACGCTGAAGGTGCTGAAGGCGCGCTTGATAATTCCAATGCACGCCTTCGGGCCAAGCTCACTTGCTGCGTTCGTACAAAGAATGGGAACCGAATTCGCGCTGGACTACACCGATAAACCGACAGTCATCGTCTCAGCCGACAAGCTCCCATCGAAGCCAACGATAATGGTCATACCCGAAGGTTCCGCGGGCTTTTCCTGGGACTAGCAACAACTACCGCGGCCGGACGAGCTCCTATGGCATCAAAGGTATGACGACCGGACATGAGAGCCTGACCACAAGCCACGCTTAGAATCTGGGGTGCACGCTAAATCTAGTGCCCGCTGGCACCGGCATGGCTGACCTCGACTACAGGCGTCTTCACGTGCGGCGCCGTTGGACCAGTCGTGGGAGCGCGTTGCGAGACCGACACATAGGCCTCCCGCAAACGTTCTGGTGCCGCCAGCAGTTTATCTTTCCACTCACCCATATGGAAGCCGGTTTGAATCAGCCCGCGCAGCATGCCGACGTGATCAGTCATACCCACGCATTGCGCACCAACCAGCTTGTCGCCTTCAAACTCCAGCTTCATGTATTTGAAAGCATGTTCATCGATGAGCTTGCCAGTCTCGCCAACTTGCGCGCCCTGCCACAACCCGAACGACGATGAAATGAGCCCCATGGTGTCGAGCACGTTCATGTTGAGCGAACCGCGGTGCCGATGCTTGCGGCCAGCCATGTTGAGCGCCGCAATCCGCCCATGCTCAACGGCCACCGGCTGTATTGCCAGCATATCCGGCTTGCCCGTCGATAGATCGATCCCCTCGCAGCAGTCACCCGCCGCATAGATATCTTTGGCTGTCGTCTGCAGGTACTCGTCGACCACGATACCCGTGTTGACGGCAACCCCCGAACCGACGAGGAAACCGGTATTGGAGCGTACACCGACCGCCAGAACCGCGAGGTCGGCAGGCTCACTAAGCCCGTTAGAAAAGCGAACCGAAAGCCGAGCGCCACCTTCCGCGCCCTTGGCAATGCCGGTCACCCGCGTGTTCGTCAGCACCTGGACGCCCTTCGCCTCACACCAGCGTCCAAGCATGCCACCAGCGGTCTCATCCATCATCCGCGCCACCATCCGTGGGGCCACCTCGACAACGGTGATCTTGCAGCCGCGCAGATAGAGCGCTTCAAGGATGATCGAGCCGATGAAGCCGGCACCGACCAGCACGACGGGCGAACCTTTATCGGCATACTTTAGGATGTTGCGCGCGTCCTCCAGCGTCCAGCAGTTTTCGACACCTTCAAGGTTCGAACCTGGTATCGGCGGTCTGATTGGGCTCGCACCCGTGGCGATCAAAAGCTTGTCGTAGGGTAGCGTTTCACCGGTCGACAGAAAAAGCTGTTTGCTCCGCGAATCGATGCCCCCGCAGCGGCCCATGATGTAGCGGATGCGCTGCTGATCGTAATGCCCGGGATCCTGACGCAGCTGCGTGCCATCTTCGCCGATTTTGCCGTAGATGAGATAGGGCAGCGCCATGCGCGAATAGGGCGGTTCCGGCTCGCCGCCGATCAGCGTTATAGATGCATTAGGATCGACACTTCGCAGCGTCTCGGCCGCGGTGACACCTGCGGGCCCAGCGCCTAGTACAACATATTTCATAAGAGCAATCCCCTTGGACGCTGGCTCCGGTTCGGCAGGCCGGCAAGCCGTCACCGGTCGCCTCACAGATTATATATTATTGGAGCCGAGACTTCGCAGCGGCTCACTTTGCAACCTACCCCGTTCAGGGAAGCACTCCAGGCCAAATCGGCCCGAGATTGCCTCCCGTCCGAGGGATTAGACCGAGAGCCGCGACAGCGTCTCGCTGGTCGGGATGCCATCGGCAGTCCAGCCGCGCACCTGGTAATACTCCGGCAGCATCTTATCGAGACCGCTGACCAGACCTTTTGCCGGACCGCTTGCCGCGGCCTCCTTCAACAGACGCGGCGGCAGGTTGTCGTCTTTGGCCGTGAAACCCGCGCGATGGTTGAACATGCGCTCCATGTTCCAGATGCGCTCACCGACTTCGAGCATCTTTTCAGGCGACCAATCGCCTTCGCACGCAGCATCGACCTGCGGTGCGATATCGTTCAGCGTCCAAGCGAACGTTGTGAAGACACACAGGCCGGAGCTATCCACCGCCGCAGTGGCGTCCTGGAATGCCTTAACCAGTGCCGGCTTCCCATCCGTCGTCAATGGATCGGTTTTTTCGGGGATGCCGAGCATTTCCGAGGCGACCGTATAGGAGCGTAGGTGGCAAGCACCACGGTTGGACGTAGCGTACGTCAGCCCCATACCCTGGATGCCACGTGCATCGTAGGCCGGGAACTCTTGTCCTTTGACCGTCATCGACAAATCTGGTCGGCCGTACTTGGCGCACAACCGCGCCGAGCCGAGCCCCAGCTCTTTACCGAATCCTTCCGCCTTGCCTGTCAGCTCGACGCACTTCGCGAGCGCTTCAGCCGAACCGAATTTCAGATCGATGCCACCGGTCTGCTCTTTGGTCAGCAGTCCGAGTTCATAAAGCTCCATGGCCGCCGAAACGGTCGCACCAAAGGAAATCGGATCGAGCCCCTGCTCATTGCAGATGAAGTTGACGTAGGTCAGCGCTTCAAGATCGTTGATACCGGTGTTCGAGCCCATCGCCCAAGCGGCTTCGAACTCAAGCCCGCCCGAGGAATGCCAGTACTGCGGTTTGTTGACAACGGTGAAGTGCTTCTCGTCGATCTTCGAAATGCGGCCGCATGCAATGGTGCAAGCGAAGCAGGCCTGGTTCGTCTGCAGGTTTTTTTGACCATCCGAACTGCGCGGTGTCGCCATCGCTTCAGCCGAGATGTCGTGAGCACCCTCGAACTGGACTTCGCGGCTATTGCGAGTCGGCAGGGCACCGGCTTCGTTGATGGCATTCATCAGCACCTGCGTGCCGTAAGTGGGTAGACCACTACCCGTCACGGCGTTTTCAGCGAGCACCTTTTTGCCATCGCTAGTCGCCTTCAAGAATGCGCGCGGATCCTTGACCTTGACCCCGTTTGTTCCTCGGACAGCCAGCGCTTTGACGTTCTTGGAACCAAGAACCGTTCCGACACCGGAGCGGCCGGCTGCGCGGTGAAGGTCGTTGACGATGGCCGAGTAGAGGACGCCGTTTTCGCCGGCAACACCGATGGTTGCCACATGCATCATCGGGTCCTGATGCTTCGACTTGATCCATTCATCGGCGTTCCATACCGAAGTGCCCCAGATTTCCGAAGCGTCGAGCAGTTCGGCCTTGTCGTCTATGATACAGAGATAAACCGGCTTTGGCGACCGACCTTCCAAAATTACCATATCCCAGCCGGCGAATTTGAGCTCGGCGCCAAAGTATCCGCCGGAGTTGGAGCAAGCGATCGCGTTGGTCAGCGGCCCCTTTGTGATCACCGAGTACCGGCCACCGGTTGAGGCACAGGTGCCAGTCAGCGGTCCAGTTGCAAAGATGAGCTTGTTATCCGGACCGAGCGGATCACACTTCGCATCTACTTCTTCCACCAGATACTTCGATGCCAGACCGCGCTGACCGAGGTAGTTCTGTGCCCAACCCATGTTGAGCGGCTCGGATTGAATCGTACCGTTTGTAAGGTTCACCCGAAGGACTTTTCCAGTCCAACCCATCGGACCTCTCCCATATATAACGTGTGCTTGATCTCACGGATTTCGAGCAGAGCGGAGGATTGAAAAAGCCTCATCGCTCGCGCAAACTGTCTCCGACGAATTCTCAGTGCCCGGTGCCGCTCGCTTGGCTGCCCTTGGGTACATTCGGTCCATCATACGTCGCCGCATTTGCTGACTGCGTTGCCCAGACCTTCATTTTGTCGAACCCGCCCTGCTCGACATCTTGATAGGTGATCGCACCCGTCGGGCAGGCGTCCGCACACGCCGGCTTGCCGCCGCACAAATCGCATTTGATCACTTTGCCGGTTGAGGCATTATAGTTCACAGTGCCGAACGGACAGGCAATCGTGCAGACTTTGCAGCCGACACACAGATTGTCGTGGACCACCTTGACGCCCAAGCTGTCGGTCGTGATGGCGTTGACCGGACAAGCCTGCTGACACCAGGCTTCATCACACTGTGTGCACGTATAAGGGACGAAGCGGGCTTCGGTATGGAAGTCGAATACCCGAATACGAGACTTGGCTGCGTTAAATTCACCTTCGTTCTCTAGCGAGCAAGCCATCTCGCACTGTTTGCAACCAGTGCAATTGCCAGCATCGATCACCAGCGCCTTGAGCATATTTTTCCTCCGGTAGATCCTATCGGCGAGCGTCGCGCCCTAGGGTACCCATACTAGGCGCTTCTGGCGACCGGAGGTCAACTGTACTTTTGGGACATAAGTCGTAGAAGTCGCAGCAAAACGGTGCGTGCTGATGAGAGACCTGCACCACCGCTGACACTACCAAATTTGTAGTGGCACGGAGCTCCCCAACATCGCCCCACAGGGCGGGTCGCTTTAACCGCGGCCGCGGCCGACCCGAGCGATAGCTACTGCGAACAGGACGGTCACCCCAATTTGAACGATGAGCAGCATCGAGACTGGACCTTAGGTTGTTTTGACGGCAGCACAACGGCGCGCTATCGATCATGGATCACGCCCCACACTATCCGTTCACGTATTGATCAGTTTACCACAAGCGTGTCCCGCGCTGGCTCGCCGGTCTGGTTGCCTTAGCTCTTGTCGTTGGCTAGGGAGTTGTGGTCGCGTTATCCTTTTTTCACTACTCGGGAGTTCGGACGTGAAGATCTGCATGATCGGCGCCGGCTATGTCGGATTGGTTTCCGCTGCTTGCTTTTCAGAATTTGGATGGACGGTCACCTGCGTCGACAATGATCCCGAGCGCCTCGCACAGATGGCCGAGGGTCGTTCCCCGATCTTCGAGCCGGGTCTCGACGAACTGATGGCGCGCAACATGCAATCCGGGCGCCTCAAGTTTTCTGGTGACCTCGGCCCGGCGGTGAAAGAAGCCGATATCGTCTTCCTCGCGGTCGGAACACCGATGCGCCGTGGCGATGGCTACGCTGACCTCTCCTATGTCTACGCTGCGGTTGACGAGTTAGCCCCGCATCTGCAGGGATTCACGGTCATCACCACCAAGTCGACGGTGCCTGTCGGAACCAGTCGCGAAATCGAGAAACGCTTGAGCGAACTCCGGCCCGACGCAGCTTACGCGGTCTGCTCCAATCCCGAATTCCTGCGGGAAGGGTCTGCGATCCAAGACTTCACGCATCCAGACCGCGTTTTAGTGGGCACCGATGATGACCGCGCACAGGATCTGATGACGCAGCTCTATAAGCCGCTGTCGCTGCGCAATGCACCGGTTGTATTCGTCTCTCGCGAATCCGCTGAACTTGCCAAATATACCGCTAACGCCTTCCTTGCCATGAAGATCTCCTTCATCAACGAGATCGCCGATCTTTGCGAAAACGTCGGCGCCAACGTGCAGGAAGTTGCATCAGCCATCGGTAAAGACCGCCGGATCGGCGACAAGTTCCTTCACCCGGGTCCGGGCTACGGTGGCTCTTGCTTCCCAAAGGACGTCTCCGCGATCGTCCGCACGGCCCGCGAAGCCCGCACGCCCCTGTCGTTGATCGAACAGGTCCAAACCGTCAACGACGAACGCAAGATCGCGATGGCGACCCGCGTCGAGCAGCTCGCGGGGGGATCCGTACGCGGCAAGATTATCGCGGTCCTCGGCGTCACCTTCAAGCCCAACACCGACGACATGCGCGCCGCCCCAAGTCTTGTCATTGTTCCAATGCTCCAGGAGCGTGGTGCCACGGTTCGTGTCTACGACCCGCAAGGGCGTAAACAGGCCGAACCGCTGTTCGACGATGTTGTCTGGTGTGACAGCTCGCTTGAAGCCATTGATGGCGCTGACGTCCTTTTGGTCCTCACTGAATGGAACGAATTCCGCGCCCTCGATCTGCATGAAGCAAAGTCGCGCATGTCAGGCGACGTCTTGGTCGACCTGCGCAACATCTTCAAACCGTCTGAAGCGACGGCCGCCGGCTTCCGCTATTCCGGCATCGGCCGGCCAGCATAGGCTGAGCCGAGCTGTGACCGGCCAGTCACCGCAAAACCACACCGCCTCGACCTCTGCGAACTTGAGTTGAAAACACCGCTACTGTTCCTCTGCCGGCGCCGGCAACTGATCCAAGATAACGAGGAACAGATGCTGCTTGCCCAAGTCGACATCACTCTGGTCCGATCGGCACCATCACTCTTACGTACTCGGAAAAGCGCAACGCACTTTAGGCGGCACTTATCGACGTTATCATCGACGGACATAATCGCATGCGCCGCGAAAATGTTCGCGCACTGGTCTTGCGCGTCGAGTGAGGCGCCAAGGTAAGGTCAGCCAGACTCGATGTGTGCGAACTGCCGGAAGGGGGACGCAATCGTTGAAGGCAGTGTATGGGGCGGCGCCTGCGAGACCGTGTTTTCAGCTGACCTGATCGTCGCCACCCCAGACGCCACCTTCACAGTCATCCCAGCACAGCTCGGCGTTCCCTAAAACGTCTCCGGAATGTTGACGTTCCTGAATGCAACAACGGTGCGTATTTATCACGGAGATGACCTTTACCGGACGCCAGGTCTCAACGGAGCGTGCCGAAAGAGCAGGCCTGACCAATAATATCGTACCCGTCGACGAACTTCAGGCGTTCACCATCGACCTCGCTGAGGCGATCGCCGAAAAACGCACCGCTTGCCATGCCCTCATGAAGGCACAACTGCGCATCCTGGCTGGCGCACAACCCAATGAGCCCACAAGGTTTCGAACCGATCCAGGGCTTGCGCAGGCTGGTCTATGACAGCAACGACGACAACGATGGCATCCGCGCATTTAAAGAAAAGCGCAAAGCTGTCTTTCGCGGCACCAAATGCGTGACACACCAAGAAAGCTGCATCCCAACAAAGACAACCGATAGAGCTGATCCTTCAAAGCCAACGCAACGAATGCATTACCAAACCTGAGCCGCCTGCGCTTCTCCGCATTACTGGAATGCCTGCACATATCCCCGCCGATCTTTATTGCAGCGGCCTCAACTAGGCTGCAGTATGGCCATCTACAATTTGGTTTTTTGCAAGCACCGAGAGTATTCCGGAGGTCAATCAAATGACACCGTGGGAAATCCGTTCTATCGAATTCTCGAATTGCAACTGTGATTACGGCTGCCCGTGCCAATTCAATGCGCCGCCCACCTATGGGAATTGTAATGCGGTTGTCTGCAATTCGATCACCGAAGGACACTTCGGAGATGTGAAGCTCGACGGGTTGCGTTTTGGCGGGGTGTTCTCGTGGCCGGAAGCCATACACCACGGCAACGGCAGGGCTCAACCCTTTGTCGACGAGAGCGCGACAGACGCGCAGCGCGAGGCCATTCTAAAAATTATGTCCGGCCACGACACCGATCCCATGGCGACGGTGTTTGCCGTTTTCGCGGCAACGCTTGTGAAGGTCTACGATCCCATCTTCGCGCCCATCGAGTTCGATGTCGACGTGGAAGCGAGGCGCGCGAGGTTCGTCGTTCCAGGTGTTGCCGAAGCCCATGGAGAGCCGATCAAGAACCCACTTACAGGCGCCGACCACCGGGTCCGCATCGACATCCCTTATGGCTTTGAATACGAGATCGCTGAAGTCGGCAGCGGCACTTCAACCACCCAGGGCAAAATCGAGCTAAACCTCAAGAATAGTTACGGTCAGTTCGCTCACTTACACCTCAACAATCACGGCGTCGTCAAACAGCGCGCCATTTGAATTCACGCCGATGAATAGCAATACCACACACGTTGAAGGCCTCCTTAAACGGGAGCATTTCATTGTTGTCGCAAGCTTGTTGGCGATCGCAGCTTTGGCCTGGTGGTGGCTGCTTCATGGCGCCGGCACTGGCATGAACATAGCGATGATGACCACCTGGTCGTTTCCGCCACCGGTCCGGCCATCATTCGTCCAAAGCTGGTCGCTGGAATATGCGGTCATCATGCTGCTCATGTGGTGGATCATGATGATCGCCATGATGACACCGAGCGCCGCGCCGATGATCTTGCTCTATGCGCGCGCACACCGCTACGAGCACAAACTCGGCAAGATCGATGCGTCTGTCGCACCGACCTTCTCTTTCCTGTTCGGCTACCTTACGACCTGGCTGGCGTTCGCCCTAATTGCCACCGGCATGCAGTGGGCGCTTGAAAATGCTGGCCTCGTCCATGCGCTCGTGATGTGGAGTTTAGACCCCGTCTTCTCGGCAGGATTGTTAATCGCCGCCGGCCTCTACCAGCTATCGCCCCTCAAAAACGTCTGTTTGGAGCATTGCCGTTCGCCAGCGCAATTCCTCGCCGAGAATTTTCGGCCCGGACGATGGGGAGCGTTCCAGATGGGGCTAAGGCACGGCATCTATTGTCTGGGGTGCTGCTGGTTCTTGATGGCGCTTTTATTCGCTGGCGGTGTTATGAACTTGGTCTGGATCGCTGGCCTGACGATACTGGTCTTGATCGAAAAGATCGCACCTTCCGGGCACACAATTGCTCGCATCGCCGGGCTCACAATGATCGCTTGGGGAGGCTGGATTCTGCTCTCACCGCATATAGTTATGGGGCTCTGAACGCGCCGTTCCCGGAAAAGCCGTCGCTCGCCGCGACTCGCCATCACACCTCAAACAGACCCATCGAAAATAAGCATTATGTAAGCCGCAAACAGCGCCAGATGCACCGCTCCAAGCAGCACGTTGGTGCGAGGACTGGCAAAGGTCACGATGCTGACGAGCAGCGTCGCCGACAGTTCGACGATGCCGGCATTCCCCAAGCCAAGCTCGACACGCCGGTCCATTGCCCATCCGATCGCAAGAATGGCTGGAATGGTCAAGGCTATGGTCGCCAGCGCCGATCCGAGGCAGATGTTGACGGCCCTTTGCAGCTGGTTCTTCTGCGCCGCCTGAATGGCGCTGAGCCCTTCGGGCGTCAGCACCAGCGCAGCAATGAGGAACCCACCGAGAGCCACCGGCGCGTTGGCGGATTCGATGCCGAAGTCGACATAAACAGCAAGGCTTTTGGAAAGCAGAACGATCGGCAGCATCGCCGCAACGAGGCCGAGACTGTGAACCGTTACGCTCTCCACTACGAAATGATGGTGCGCGTCAGGATCATCTGAGCTTAAAGGCGCCTCTTCTTGGAAAATGTCACTGTGGGTGACGGTTTGAATAGCCAGAAAGATTCCATAGAGGATCAACGAAAGACTGATGAGGAACAACCCCTGCAATTCTGATAGTTCACCACCGGGCGCCGACTGCGTGAAACTCGGTAAAATGAGTCCAAGCACCGCAAGCGGAATCAGAACTGCAAGGTAGGCATTCGCGCCTTGCAAATTGTAATTCTGAAGGCGGTATCTCAAACCACCCAGAACCAGACTGAGACCGACAAGACCATTCAAAACAATCATCAAGACGGCAAACATGGTATCCCGCGCGAGAGCCGGCTTGTTGTCTCCGGTGATCATGACCGCGGAGATCAAGGCAACTTCGATGCCGATCACCGAAAGGGTTAGGATAAGCGTCCCGTAAGGCTCTCCCAATAAAGTCGCCAGACCTTCGGCATGCCGGACAACGGCGAAAGCGAGCCATAGCATTACGCAGAAAAGGCCCACGAGCATTACGGTCGCTATGGGCCCGCCGACAGTGCTAGGAGATAATCCATCTCCAAAAAAGGTAACAAGAACAAATGCCAAATACCCCGTCAGGGTTGCAGATTCGCGACGCAAACGGCCCAACAACGTAAAAAAACTCCCTTGCGTGTTCAGTATCGATCGGCTGTTTAAGTGATTGCCACCCCTTCAGCCCGAAGACTAAATCACCTTGCCGGGATTAAGGATGCCGCGCGGGTCAAGCGCCGTCTTTACCGAACGCATCATGTCAAGCTCGATGGCAGAACGATACCGCGCCAATGCATCCCGCTTCATGCGGCCGATGCCGTGCTCCGCCGAAATCGACCCACCCATTTCCGTAACGAGTGCATGCACGGCCTCGTTCATCTCTTCCCAAAGAACAAGATAATCGTCCTTGTC
>DAOUZE010000159.1 GCA_030665765.1 Filomicrobium sp. | reverse complement strand
AGGACTCAGAGCTAAGGAGATAGCTGGTCTGACCTGGGAGATGGTGACAGATGCTGATGGTCAACTGAGTGCTGCAATTCATCTGAGAGACGTAGCCAGCAAGGGAAGATCAGGAAGGATCATTCCTCTCAACAGAGAGCTGAGGACAGTCCTTCAAGCTCTGAAGGAGGATCAGAACCACTCACCCTATGTCATCACTACAGAACGTTCTGAAAGGACATCAGCAGCAGCCATAGTGAACCTGTTTTCTGGCTGGTACAGAGCAGCTGGTTTGAGGGGATGCTCCAGTCACTCTGGAAGACGCACCTTCATCACCAACGCTGCTAGAAAAATCTCAACTGTAGGAGGGTCACTCAGAGACGTTCAGATGCTGGCTGGACACAAAGCGCTCTCCACCACACAGAGATACATTGAGGCTGATGTTGAAGCTCAGAGAAGAGTGGTGGACCTGGTTTGATGACTTTATAGGTGTTTATAGTTTTTAGGCTGAGAACACCGGATGTCCACAAATCAAATAAGCCATTGAAATAATTAGAGAAGTGGTAGGTGCGCGCGGGCTCGAACCGCGGACCGGCTGATTAAGAGCGGTCGGTCAACCTAATGATATCAATGAGTAGCATAGGACTTTATAGGTTGACTTTATAGGTTTTGCGATATTTCTGTGGGCTGATGGCTATGGCTAAGCGCTCTCCACATAGGCTCAAGGGCAAGATCATCAAGCTGAGGCGTGGGCTAGCTATTTATCAGACTCATGCCAGTCCCTACTATTATGCACGCGTTCTTGATCCAAGGACAGGACGCTACAAAGTCCGCTCAACCAAAGAGACCAGCAGGATAGAAGCCAGGACAGCAGCTGAAGAGTTGGCTCAAACCATCTGCAGTAAGGATGCTCCTGCTCCTCAGGAGTTCAGCTTCAAGACCTATGCGCATCGCTTTGTTCAAAAGGGTCAGCAACTGGCTGACTCAGGTGAGCGCAATAGAAATTACATAAGAACCGCCAAGCTATTCCTGGACAATGATGACTGGGGTCTGGTCCGCCATTTTGGAACCAGAGACGTCAGAGAGCTCACCACCAGAGACTGGCAACTCTTCATTGAGCGCTTGAACCGCAAGCGATCAGATCTGTCTTCCTCCACACGCAACATGCTGATGGCCACCTTTAGGAACGTGCTGAAAGTCGCCAGAGATGATGGACTGATTGATGTGGTCCCAGCGACGCCAAGAGTCCGTCAGAAGGACAACCCCAGAGCGTTCTTTCGGTTTGCACCTCTCGTTCCTGACAGTAAGGACGAATACAAAAAGCTGCTTGATGGCGCACAGAAGATGGTCAAGGAAAGCGTTGTTGTCAGAGGCGTTGAAGTGACGGATGAGTTGTATGATCTCATCCTCTTCTGCGTCCATGCGTTTGTCCGCCCAACAACAACAGAGCTCTATGCTTTGAAGCATGATGACATTGCTCTTGAGACGAACCCAAAACGGCTACTGGTGACCATCAGAAGTGGCAAGACTGGCTTCAGGATCGCCAACACAATGTCAGGTGCCGTGACGGCCTATCAGAGGATGCGCAAGCGTTATCCGAAAGCTGGTGGAGACGACTACATCTTCCTGGCCGACTACACCAATCGCGCAACGGCAGCTCGCATCTTTCAGCGGCAGTTTAATCTGCTGTTAGACCGCATCGGCCTAAAGCACGACCCCATGACCAACAGCGATCGCAGCGTCTACAGCCTTCGTCACACGGCGATTTGCATGAGGATCATTCTGAGCCATGGTCAGGTGAACATCTTCAACCTGGCTAAAAACGCCGGCACCAGCATCAATCAGATTGAGCGCTTCTATGCCAGGCATTTGCCTCTGTCCCGTGAGATGGCGAAGAACTTACAGAGCTTCGGAGAAGGGTAGTTGGCCCAGATCAAGGCCAAGACCAATGCCGCGTTGGGACAACATATCCTCGACATCGCGCAGGCTCAGAGGAAAGCGAAAGTACAACCAGACCGCGTGCTGGATCACAGCGGCCGGGAAGCGATGGCGACGATAGGAAGAACTGCTCATCGGACGTTGATAGCATGCGGCATCAACTGAGCAGGCGCGTTACCGTGACAACATCTTGTGCTTTGCCACTGGAAGCGGCCATCTCTACGGCGACAGACCGCACTGAAGCCCCAAGGCCGATTTAGCAATACGAAAGGCTATTCTTAGCTATTTGGAGATTGCGTTCGCGAAGTAATCAAATTGATACTTTTGCATTTGTAGGCTTATAATCTTGGCATCGCCTCTGAGACATAAGGGATGAACGATGGAAGTGACCCAGCAAAAATGTGCTTGTTCTGATTGCGTATGTATCGTGGACGTTGAAAAGGCGCTACAGAAAAACGGCAAGAACTACTGCTCGGAAGCCTGCGCGAAAGGCCATCCTGATGGATCCGGTTGCGGGCACACCGGATGCAAGTGCCACGGCTAATCGCCGGTCGTTTTTGACCATTAGTCCGCGAATTTCAAAGCGGAACGGGCATCCTTGAAGAAGGGCGGAACAGTGACTTATGTCCCGCCCTCGGCCTCAATTCGCATCAGTTGAGCTTTATGGAGCCAAACAGGCGCACATTGGCACCGGGCAACAAGACGTCCTCGCGACGCTTAAAGGAGGCGCTGTTAAGCACCTCGTCGTTGGCCAGGTTTTGGCCTTTGATCCCTATCGTCATGGACGGGCCAACGCCGGCTAGATCCTCCCATTCGACACGATAAGATAGCTCCGCCGAGACCAAGGTATAGCCTGGGGTCGCGATTTCATTTTCGCCAAAAAAGTTCTGGTCGAAGGCGTGGAGCACGCCGGTTCTGGCGAACCAGTTGTCATCACGATAATACACACCGCTGCCAAGCCGGGCCGGCGGAATACGGGGTACATTGCCGCCATCGGTGAACCGGGCGCGAACAAAGTCGAACTGACCGTCGATGCCCCAGACACCACGCCAGATCGGCCTGACGTCGTACTGGCCGGCAAGCTCAGTGCCAGCGAATGTCGAGTTTCGCTGTTCGAAAAGGACCTGATCTAAGGTTTCTTCCTCACCCTCGCCTGCGTCGGTCCCGCAACTCGCCAGCGTACCTTCGCACTCCAGGCCGGTTAGCTGTCTGAATATGAAGCCATCGAAGTAAGTGAAGTAAGCGGTGGCATCGTAACGAAACGGACCGGATGATTTTCGATAGCCAAGTTCGATGGTCGCGGCTTTCTCCTTGACCAGATCTGGATTGCCAATCTCAAAGGTTCCGGTGGCTTCGTGGATACCCGCGGAAAATAGCTCGGCGGCGTCCGGGGCTCGTTCGACATATTGTGTGTTGAGGCTGACGACCGAGCTGTCATGCAACTTATAGAGCCCGCCAACGCTGGCACTAAATGGCGTGTAATCCCGGTTCAAAGCTACAAGTGGGACGTTAGGATTTAGGGGCTCAAGCCGACCGAAGCCGTCAATATCCGAGTACTCGATGCGGGACGCAGCTTGCAACGTCATATTCGCTCTAACGTCAAGCTCCTCAAACCAGAAAGCGGCAACGCTTTCGGTACGGGAGGGCTCAAGAAGAGAGTCGCCTTCGAAGCTCTGTCCACGCGCATTGCGATCGATAATCTGCGTTCCAACAGCGCCGCGAAACCGACCCAGCGACGTGACGAATGGTAGGTGCTGCAGTTCGACACGGGTTTCGTATGCCTCAACGGTGAAGCGCGAACCGATCTCGTCGCCTTCGCCTTCGTCAACGACTTCGTTGTGGGCATACTCCGATGTGCCAAACCAATATCGTATGGCTTCAACACCCATGCCCCCGACACGCCACTCGCCTTTTGACTGGAGCTTATTCTGTTCCAGGTCAATGCGCGGCATCAGCTCAAGCGCCTCCTCACCAGGGATGCCGTAGAAGCTTTGATAGCGGGACAGAGACACCCCGGCGTAACCCCTATCGCCGACGAAAGATGTCCCCACGGCGCCGCCCTCGGCATCAACGAACGTGTTAAATTCGGTGCCTCTCGGCGTGTCGTAATCTTCGGTGCGGCGTCGGAAGCCATCGCCGTAAACAACAAAGCCTCTAGCTCCGGCAATCGCCTGAAAAGCCCCGTTGCGGCCTTCGTCAACCGACGTCAGGTCGCCCTTGATCCGGCCAGTGGCGCCTCTTTTGGGCACAAAGTCCGGAATGCGATCGCTCTCGACAGCAACAACACCTCCAATGGCCTGGCTGCCGTACCGCAATGTCGCTGGCCCCCGAATGACTTCAATACGCTTGGCGACGAACGGGTCGATTGGAACGGCATGGTCCTCTGACAAAGCCGACACATCCTGCGAGCCAATACCATCTGCCTGAACACGTACGCGGTAAGCATCCAAACCGCGTATGATCGGGCGGTTTGCGCCCGGCGCGAACGTCGAACCAATAATGCCTGGTTTCGTGTCGATCGCATCTGCAATATTGGCGTTGGCGTCTGAGAGGATGTCGCGCTCGGTGACGACAGTCACCGGCACGAAAGCATCGTCAACAACGATCAGCGTGCCAGGGAGCGAATCAACGGCCTGCGCGGCCTGTGGCTGTGCAGCGGTCGACGGTGATGGGGTCGAAATGACCGGGGACGGTGCTGTAACGACTGTTGACGGCGCAGTCACCAAAACGTCTTCCAATTGGATTGGACTTCCTGCCGGCTCTAAGGAAGTCGGCTCGGGCTGCGGCTCTGCCGCAGGTGCCGGTTCCGATTCGGCCGCCTCAGGCTGTGGCTCTGCTGCAGGTGTCGGTTCCGGATCGACTGTCTCAGGCTGTGGCTCTTCCGCAGATGTCGGTTCCGAGTCGACCGTTGGCGGCTGGGGTGCCACAGCTTCTTCGGGTTGGGATTGAGCAAATGCCGTCTCGGCATTTCCTACAATTAACAGTCCAGCCAGTAGCCATCGCCACCGAATTGCGCATTGTCTCATCGTAGGTTCTCTCAGATTTTCAGAATGGGGATTTGCAATGGCTCGTTACCCACGCCGATCTTAAATGTACGGCGCAGCGAGGACCTGCATTGCAAGGGATCAAGAGAACGCAAGGGCCGGAGGGCCGCGCGGGAGATAGTTCGTACCGAGCCACCGGCTGAGAATTGGCTCGCAGAAGGACGGCGCGCTGAGGCTAGCTCGATACTTAAAGTCACAGCTTACTGCCAAGATCGGCAGAACCAATACCACGAGCAGACTTAATGTCCGGCAGGTCGGACACTCATGTTCTGGAGCTTCGTGATCAGGCGCAAACGGCGCGTTTTGATCAACACCATGACTGTCGCCGTGATGATTATCGTGGTCGTTGCCATGCTCATGGACATGCCTGTGCAGGTCCGTGAGCGACGGTAGCGATCTTTGCGATTGGTCGCCTTGTAGGCTCAGAAGTCCATGGTCAGATCCATGGTGATGGCCAACCGCGAAGCCGAACTGGATCGCCAAAGCAACCAATCCAAGCCAAAGCAATGCCGAGTTCGATCTCAAAGCTTGCACAGAAGCCCCCAATTCCTTGGGAGGGTACTTCATGCTCGCCCGATTCGTGCCAAAAGCACTAGCTTCAGGCGACGTTTACGTTGACTCGTTGCAATGTTGCCAGCTGCCTCCCCTCCGGTGTTGTCACTGTAACGCGCCTGCTCAGTTGATGCCGTATGCTATCAACGTCCGATGAGCCGTTCTTCCTATCGTCGCCATCGCTTCCCGGCCGCTGTGATCCAGCAAGCGGTCTGGCTGTACTTTCGCTTTCCTCTGAGCCCGCACCATGCCCTCGGCATGCGCCCGCCAGCGCCTGAAACGATATTAGAGAAACGAAGTTTTGGTGGTGCAGCCGAAGGGGGCTAGACGGACAAGCCAAATAGAAATTTCCGTCCAAAAGGAAGAATGCAATGCGTAAATCTCCGATACTCGCCGCAGTTCTCAGCGTTACCGCTGGATTTGCGCAAGCCCAAGAAACAACAGTTTTCACCAACGCCAACGTCCTGACCATGGATGCCGATTTCTCGGTGGCTCAGGCGATGGCTATCCGGGGCAACCGCATTCTTTCCGTTGGGGCTGAAGCGGATGTGATGGCTGAAGCAGGGGAAAATGCGTCGGTCGTTGATCTGGCGGGAAACACGATCCTCCCCGGCTTTATTGACGCACATTCCCATCCTGTTGGCGGCGGCGCGTCCTCGGTTTTCGACAACGTCGGAATTGACCGCTTCACTACTGTCGAAGATGCGCTCGACTACATGAAGGACGCGACAAAAGGGCAGAGTCCTCTTGATTGGGCGCTCTTTGTTAACCTTGATCTTGCGACGCAGCCCTTCGCTGACGGTCTCGTTACTCGAGATCATTTGGACACAATAGCGCCAGACATGCCAATGATCATCTGGCAAGCGGGGGGCCATAAGATGACGGTTAATTCTGTCATGCTGGACTTGATGGGGGTTACTGGCGACACGCCGGATCCTGAGGGTGCCCAATTCGGGCGTTTCGACGACGGTCGTCCAGACGGAAACTTGTCTGGATCAGCGCTGTTGTTTGGCGCACTCGGTGTTATTGAGCCCTATAACAGCTATGATCGGATCGAAGGTTCGGTCGCTCTGGCGAAAGAATGGAGTGCTCAGGGGCTAACAACTCTTGGGGTTGCAGGCGTAGCGTCACCGAAAGATTGGGACGTGTTGGAGGAACTTGCAGCGCGAGATGATTTCCCTTTGCGGACCCGTAGCTACCTCCAATGGGGCGCCTTGGTGATGTGGGATGAAGCTGGTGTGGTCCCCGGTCAGGGCAATGACAAGTCCCGTATCGTCGGTTGGAAAATCAGCGCCGACGGGTCCAACCAAGCCTTTACTGGTTTGCAGCGCGAACCTTACCTAAACTCGGACAACCTTGGTCTTGCCTATATGAGTCAAAAAGACATCGACACCGCGGTTGTCGAAGGCACGAAACGTGGCGGCCAAATGGCCATGCACGGCAACGGAAATGCCGCCATCGACAATATTATATCTTCGGTTCAGAAAGCCCGCGATGCGGGTGTTGATGTTTTGCGCCCCCGAATTGAACATTGCTCGATCACCGAAGATGACCAGATCGCCAAGCTCAGGGAGTTGGACATTTCCTGCTCTTTCCTGATTGCGCATGTCCTTTACTGGGGCGCAGCCTTCAGAGACACTGTGTTTGGACCTGAAAAAGCGGTGAAACTGGATCGCACCGGCAGCTTTGAGAAGGCCGGTGTGCCCTATTCTCTACACACAGACTATTCCGTCTCGGTTCTATCTCCGTTGGAAATGGTAGAAGCCGCAGTAACAAGATCCTTGTTTACGGACCCGGAAACAGTGCTTGGCGAAAATGAAAGAGCTTCGGTGGATATGGCGCTACGGGCGGTTACAAGCGTTCCGGCCTTTCAACTCTTGTCAGAAGAAGAGATCGGCAGTCTTGAGGTCGGCAAACTGGCCGATTTCGTGATCCTGACCCAGAATCCCCGCGAAGTAGCCGCCAACCAAATCAACGAGATCGAAGTGGAGCAGACCTGGATGGACGGGAAGAGGGTTCACTAATACCCTGTTTGACGGCTCTTGCTGCCTGCGGCGGTAAAAGGGGTGTTGTCACGGTAACGCGCCTGCAGAGTTGATACCGTATGCTATCAACGTCCGATGAGCAGTTCTTCCTATCGTCGCCATCGCTTCCCGGCCGCTGTGAGGTGTTGTCACGGTAACGCGGCTGCTCAGTTGATGCCATATGCTATCAACGTCCGATGAGCAGTTCTTCCTATCGTCGCCATCGCTTCCCGGCCACTGT
>DAOUZE010000043.1 GCA_030665765.1 Filomicrobium sp. | reverse complement strand
TCGATCAATATCGCGCCTGGGCCCTGTGGAACGCGGTAGCGGTCGTGCGCACCGTACACCCAGTAACGTCCCGCTTGAACTGCTGGCAGAGCCGCCTGAGACATCGCAACCCAGTTGAGGTCGGGGACGGCTTCGGTCCGCGGCATTGGGACTTCAACCCCAATGATCTGCTGCAACGCTTGGTGCAGTCCTTCAACGTCGGGAGCCGTCTCGTAATAAGCTGTGATCCGCCACGGCGCTTTGGCGTCCAAACCATCACCCTCAAACACGCTGAGGGCATCTGGTGGCGGATCGATAAGGTTCTGCAATGCGCCCGCAACCGTTCGGGCAACGTCGCGATCCCTAATGTCGAACAATATGGCAGACAGCGATGCCGGCGTGGCCGGCTCGGCCGCGCCGGGGTTCGTAACCAAAACAGAATTCAACCGCTGGAAACCTTTGCAGTAGTGAGAATAGCCTCGGAGCGTAGCTTATCGACTTCCATCTCGGTGCCTTCATGCGGATCGAAGTCAGGCAGATTGTCGAGCAGCACATCCCATTGCGCATCGATATGCAGACTGGCCTCGTAGGGAGGAAGCGTGTGCAGATCGCCGTTGGCGTCTTCGGTAACAAGGCCATCGGCCAGCAACCTACCTAAAGCATCATCAAGATCAAAATCGATGTCGAGGCCAAACGCAGATTTCAGATACTGCTCAATTGCGATGTCGATTGCCTTCAGGTCACGGCGGTTGGCTTTCTCCTTGGCCAGCACCGAGTAAAGCAGCATCTCCTCTTTAACGTCCTCCTCGGCGGCACGGTCGATCAGCTTGATCATGACGCCTCGGTTGTCGGCCATAGAATGGAAGTAAAGGTTCTGCGCCATGATCACCATATAGCGTTGCTTGGTGTTGACGAAGTTCATCGCCTGGCGGAACACAGCCGCGCCAAGTCCACCGACCACCATCACGGCTGTGATCGGGTTGGTCAGCATCGCCCCAGCTTTACCTGCGGCGACTACCAACGAACTGCCAACGCCAAAAGCACCACCACCGCCCAGCTTGATCTTGTCGAGCATGCGGTACTTAACAATCGTGTTGGGGAAGATCATCTCGGCGTCCGAGCGCGGGATGTTCTTGAACAGCTTCATATAAATGTTGCCAGGAAGAACGGCGCCCGGCAGATGCGCCCGCTGCTTCTTGGCCATGCGCTCTGCTTCCTTGCGCGAGACCTTTTCGCTTTCCATGATTTCACGGAGACGCAATTCCAGCGTCTTCAGTTTGAATAGGAGGAACAACCGCTGGTAAATCGGAACATCGAATTCCTCCTTGCGCAGGAATTTACGTAGCGTGCGCTTCTGATCCTTGCGGGTGGAGGCTCCGCGGTAGAAAATCAGGCATTCCTCGAATAGCGAAAAGTCAACGTGAAGGTCGAGGCCGTAGTGCGTCTCCTGCGCGAAGATTTCTTCGACAACCTTGGGGTCGACCTCGCGGTAATTGGCCTGGATCAAGATCTCCCGCATGCCCCGGACCATACGCGCCTGCATGTTGCTCAGTTCGTCATCCGTGAAGCTGCGCGTCATCAACAGGTCGCTATCCGGGCTGAACGGCTCGTAGGTCTGCTCAAGCTCCAGGAGTTTGGCGCCATAGCGTTGGTGCCGCCAATAATCCAGATAGCTGAAGAAGCGACGCGCCATTACTGATTGCCCCGGCGGCCAGGCTGATGGAATGGTCAACCGGTCCATCAAGGCAAAGCGCGTTATCGGTATAAAGTGCTCACGAGAGCGTTTTCTGTCAGGCGCAAGGTCATCGTCATCGTCGCCAATTGCTTCGATATGCACGCTCTCCGGCACCCGGTGGCCTTCGCCAGGCACAACGGCATGGCCCGGCGCCCCAGTCCGGGGCCCTGTACCGGCGGTCTTCCCTGTATCAACCAGTGTCGCGGCTGTGTCGGCGGAGGACATTACGCGAAACCTCCCATAATAAGCTGCAAACTCCGTCTGCGCCCAATAATAGCGCCGCCCGATCCGTGCACCATTCGTTTTCCAATGTTTAGTGCCCGAGGCCACGTGTTGTCGAGACTACTGTCTGCGTCAAGATAGCCAACAACACAGTGGCCGCGTGGAGGCACGTGCATCGCCAGCCGATGATCCTGTGGAGATGACCCTGTATGACGAAGATCAACACGTTCTCGACTGCTTTCTAAAGCCTATTCGCGACGTTCTGGGCCTGGGCGGGCGGCCAATGCACCACCCTCTACCCTGACTTCAATCCACTGGCTTACTCCTTCGATGTCTTCGTGCCCTTCGTGTCTTTCGGTTACGCAGATCATTGGCGGCCAAAAATGGCCTGGACTCCAATCGCCGAAATTCCACAGCCAATTACTTTTGCGCCGGCTGAGGATAAGCCGGTCGGGGATATTGTCGGAGAAATCAGCAATCCCAAAAAACACGTACCAACGCTCGAGATCACCCTAGTCGGGGTCCTTTACGGCTTTGTTATACTCGAAACGACCATAGGAATTGTACTGACATCTCTGCTAATTACAGTCTTCACTGGCCAGCTCCGAGGCGACTAGAACCGTTACTTTCACGGAGCCAAGGCGCCATAAAGTCTGGGGAAAGTCGCTTTGCCGACCGCACAACCGGTTGCCGCCATAGTCGCGCCTATGTTGTGAAGGAGACGACAAAACGATGTTGGAGCGTACCGGTTTGTGGGGAAATGGTGCGTCAAGTGATCGGCAAATTCCTGATTGTACTTTTGGTCCTTGGCACAACGACCATTGCCTTTTTGCGTCCATTGCCCGCCGGCGAAACTGTTGTGATGCCCTTCAGCTGTAAGTTGAAGGATGGCAAGCCGATACTGGCCAGCACGGCCCCCACACATCATGAGATTGAAGGTGCGCGCCAACAGCGCAGTTACACCGCCTGCCGCGACGGTGCCGGACGCGATTGCCAAACCATGATGGTGCACAGCTTCAAACTGCGCTGCGAAGGCACGCCGGTTCCTTGGTGGAAGGTTGCCGCGCAAGTCCGCAGCAAGGCTGTAGGCCGGTCTTGGATCGAAGGCGGACGCCTCAATCTCTTACTTTCAAACCGCACAGCATCCGACAGCAAGCGAATGTCCCAGTTCGTCTTGCCACCCGGCTACGCGCCTGTCGCAGAACTTGGAGCAAGGCTGGCAATCCAGCCCGACACACCTACCAAAAGCGCCAGCACTTCAACCACGAGCAAAAAGACCAAGCCACTCTCAACTGCTTCTGTGAACAAACTCAAGTCGGATCGAGTTGCAGCAACATCTAAAAGCGCAGTTGTCGTCAAATCGACCCCGAAAGCGGAGACGGTTCCCACACTGCTCAACAACCGGCCCATTATCGATCCTTGGCAGCCAGTCGTGCATAACACCGACACGGCCAAGGAACTCGCTGGCGCAACTGCAAACAGCGGCTATGGCCTGAGCGCATTGATCGCCGGCTTAGTCGCAACCAGTCTTATCGCCGCCTTCGGCTGGTTTATGCGCCAGCGTCACGGGCTGACCGTATCTTCGGCAACTTCGCATGACGAAACGACCGGTCAGTTGGCAACGCCCCGATTGTTCCCTATCGCCTCCAAAGCCGGCGCTTGGTATGCCGTTTTTCCAAGCCTGCTCTCGGGCATCGTGGCCAAGGTTCGCGCCCGTTGGTTTGGCTGGAAGTGGCGCAATGTCACCGTCGCAAAGCCCTGGGAATGGCGGAATACCAGCATTGCCAACGGTGCGCGCTCGGCCGAAGCGCTATTTGAGAAGGCGGATATCGCGGTGCAGGCACTCGGGCCGGTCTCCGCGCTGCGCGATACGCTAACCTCCGAACTCAAGGTCGTACGCCATCGGCTCGATGCGTTGCGTGATGGCGCCGGCGAGGACGTGCGAACCGCGCGACTTGCATCAAGTCTACGCTCCGCCGTGCGCGATTTGGAGCGCATTGGTCGCATCGCTGATAGTGCCGCCTCTGGCTTGAAGAAAGGGCGCGACGACCGGACCATGCCGAAAACACGCGCTGAAGCCTACGAGCTTCTCGGCGTCAATCCGAATGCTTCTGAAGCATCCTTGAAACGCACCGTCGATGCTCTGCGCATGGGCTGGCATCCCGACCATGCCATGGACGAAGCCGACAAGTGCATGCGCGAGGAGCGAACCAAGCAGATCAACATCGCCTGGGACCTGATCGTGGGCAAGCGCGCGGCTTGAGGCGAGATGAGTGCAGCTTCCCCAGCAAGGTTGTTTTTTTGCCATACCTGTTGATGATGGTAGCGGCGTTGGCGATGGGAGCAACGGTGGTTGCCATGGCCCAAAACGACGATCCCTACCAAGATGAGCGGCTGGAGCTGGTCGATAAGATCAAAGCGCAGTTCGCTGAACTGCGTCAAGAGACAGGGCTCACAGCCCCCACCGAAGGTGTGCTTGAAGCCATGGCACAGGTTCCTCGACACGCATTCGTGCCCGCTGCAATGGCACACCAAGCCTACCGCAACCGCCCCCTTTCGATCGGCCACGCCCAAACAATTTCCCAACCACTCATCGTCGCGCTGATGAGTGCGCTTGCCGAGATCGACAAGTCCGAGAAGGTCCTCGAGGTGGGTACAGGATCAGGGTATCAGGCCGCTGTCCTCGGAATTCTGGCGGCTGAAGTCTACTCCGTCGAGATCATTGAGCCGTTAGGATTGACAGCCGCCGAACGATTGAGCGAACTCGGTTACGACAACGTGCACACCCGCATCGGAGACGGCCACGCCGGCTGGCCCGAGCACGCACCCTACGACGCCATCGTCGTCACCGCCGCCCCCGATCACATACCCAACGCGCTGATCGAACAGCTCAAAACCGGAGGCCGCCTGGTCATTCCCGTGGGTGATTTCGATCAGGAGCTGGTGGTTGTCGAAAAACTCGCCGACGGCACGACCCGCAAGCGCGAAGTCATCCCCGTACGCTTCGTTCCACTCACGAGGTGAGCGGAATAAAATTGGGAATGGTCCCTTTGTCAGCCAACATTCTGAGACACGGTACCTATAGAGAGTTGCAACGACAGGGGCGGTAGGGGACCACTTATGGCAACGATCATTACCGTGCACGGCACGTTTGCTCACATGGGCGGCGAGCCGACGGAAGTAGCCGCGCCCGGCGTCGAACCACAATGGTGGCAGCGCGGCAGCCCCACCGAAGCCGACCTTGAAAAACTTGTCCAAAGCAGCGACGGTCCGGTTCGCTTCGTCCCCTTCATCTGGAACGGTGACAACAGCGTCTTGGCGCGTCGTGAAGCGGGCAGCGAATTGCTCAAGCGCATGCAAGAGCTGGATAAAGACGACGAGAACTACTGTGTAGTCAGCCATAGCCACGGTGGTTCGGTTGTTTCCGCAGCCTTGATGGAAGCTTCTTCGCGCGGCAAAAAGCTCAGCGGATTGCAACGCTGGATTACTGTCGGGACGCCGTTTGTAAAGCTGCGCAAGGAAACCACGTTATTCCTGCGCTTAACGCTTTTCCAGAAGGCGATGTTCGTAGCCTCCTTAATGCTGCTGTTGATGCTCGGTTTCTATGCCGCCGGCGAGGTTATGACAGCCACAGACAAGCTCTCCAGACCGAACTGGCTCTATCGCCTGGGGATCTCCTTCGGCATGATGAGCCTGCCGTTTGTGTTGTTCTGGGCGGCATTCAAATACCTCGATATCCGCAAGCTCTACTTCTACAGGCCACGCAACATCACGCGTGCTGCCAACTCATTCGCACCACGTTGGCTGGGGCTCTGGCATAAAGATGATGAAGCCGTTTCCGGATTGAGTTCCGTCGGCAGGATTCGCGTGAACATCTTCCACAGCAACTTCGCGGTGCCACTCTTCAGCTTGCTATCCGTTTTCCTTCTGCCGGTGCTCTATTTCCTTCTGCTCACCTCCCCCACCCGAATGAACGGTATCGCCGACTACCTGCGCAACGATTTCTATCAGCTCTCTCAATACGAGCAGTACGGGGGCAAGGTCACAAGCTCTCGGAGCGAAGTGCGCAAGCTCCGCCGGTCTCTCCAGCGGGCAACAGAAAGACTCGACAACATCGGCGACGACTTGGCTGAGAGACTTAATGCGGAGAAGGAAGTCAGGGACCTGCGATCGCAAGTAAAGACCGCCCGCGAGAAACTCCATGTCGAAAATCCCAATCTCGTGCCGGTCGAGCGCGCCATGCGATTCAAACGGCGCTTCCTCGAGCGGGACGGCAAGCCGTGCGCCGGCGGTGGCTTGTGCGGCGGCGGCAAGGATATCGCGATCAATAGCAAGCTCTTGTTTCACATTGTCACCGATGAAGCCTCAAGCCTGTTCCTCGACAATGAACTCTGGCGAGGCCGCCTTGGCATTCTGACACGCCTGATCCTGCCGGTCGTGATGGTGCCGTTGGTTTTTGGTTTGATCGCCGTTCTGTTGGTCTTCCTCGTCCAGGCGATCGCCGGAGTTTTAAGCCGTTTCCTCAGCCGCTCGCTTGACCAGTTGACGTGGCTTGAAATCAAGCGGAGCGCGCTTGGTAACGACACCGAGACGGAGGTCGCTGTCACAGCGCAACCACACCCATTCTGGATCGAGGAATCCTTTCCCGTCCTCCCCTCAACACTCGGCAACCACATCACCGACTACAGCAACAAGATCGCATCCCAATCGCTAGGCAAGTTCCGCAATGCCATCGGTGAATTGGCCTTTTCCGACGGCATGGAAAACAAGCAGCAAAATGTGCTGTCGTATCTCACCTGGCGAGAGCTTATTCACAGCTCCTATTTCGAGATACCGCAATTCCGCTGGGTTATTGCCGAAGCCGTCGCATCAACCGATGGCTTCAAACGCAGTGCCGTGTTTGAAGGCTCGAAGCAATCTCATGCCGCGGCGGATTGGCTGAGGCAGATTGAAGCCAAACGGGCAAAAGCTGCATCAACACCAGCAACAACCTGATGGCTTGACAACCCTGTTTGAATAAACGCAATGTCCGCGCGCCATTCATCAGGATCGCCAGCCAAACACTGTCTGCCGAGTTTCTAAACGGATTTTCAGCGCACAAAAAAAAACGAGCACGAACGACTGCGCGACAACACCGCCTCCTAAAAAGTATTCAGTCCAAAACCATAAAGGCTGCCGGATAAAAGACATCCGCCACACCGAAAACCATATGGAGCAACATTACATGGCCAACACAGTACGATCGCAATACAAAGCGGCATTTACCTGCATTTGCGCCTTGGCCTTTGTGGCATCGACAGCATCTTCGCTCAGCGCGGGTGGTGCAGTTGCTACGCTTACCAATGATTGCTCGAAGGAAATCCGAACCTACTGCTCGAAAGTCACGCCGGGCAACAGTCGCATCGTGGCGTGTCTGATAGCCTACGAAGACCGCATTTCCCCACGTTGCCGTCTCACCGCCTACTTGGCATCGGGCAACTTGAATAGTCGGCTAAAACAGCTGAACGCCATGTCGAAAACCTGCAGCAGCGACATCCTGCAATACTGCTCCCAGGTGCCTCCAGGTGGCGGCCGCATCTACGACTGCATAAAGAAAAACCGGGCAACACTCACAGACGACTGCCGCGCAGGTCTCTCCGCCCTGCCCTCATTGTGAGCGCGTATTTGAGCTTCGATTATTGCACCTGCCGCGCACCCTAGGCGGCTTCAACAACGTCCAGTTTTTACTCGGGTGCCTCACGCGCCCGCTCTTATATCTACCAAAGAGACATCATCATGCGTTGTATGGTTGCGACCTTCCACTCGATCTGGCTGGGCCTTGCCCTCGCATTGGCACTTGCCGGGCCGGCTTCCGCGGAAACCGATGTTGCGAAGCACGCGAAAGCAAAAGCCGAACGCTCCGTCAAAAAAGTACTGAAGGACTGCGAGAAGGAGCTCAGTTCATTCTGTAGTCAGGTGACGCCGGGAGAAGGCCGCCTAGCGCTCTGCATGATGGCTCACGAGGACAAAATCAGCGACTCTTGCTACACTTCCATATTCGAATTCGTCGACGGCGTTGAACTTGGCGTGAGCAACCTCTGGCGCGCTGCGAATGTCTGCGAAAACGACATTGAGATCAACTGCGCTGAGGTTCAACCCGGCGAAGGCCGCATCGCGCAATGCCTGATCGACAAGAAGGACGCGATCTCAACACCTTGCAAGGCTGAGCTCTCCGGATTGGAAACGCGCCTCAAGAACTAGTCCGATTGCAAATCGTAAAATCCAACTAAACGAAACGGGGGCCGCGAAACCGGCTTCCGTTTTGCGTTTTCGCAAACATGATCTCTTGAAAACTTGAGCACCGCAGCGCGGACGCGGGTGATCGATGGAATTGCTTAACCCTATATCGAGAAACGGCCTGTTCTTTGATTGTTTACTCAATCTAAATATCATGATCCAAAAGAATATTTCTCAACTGTAGTCAGCATATTTAGCGGACAATTTTTGATGGGACGCACAGGTAGGGTCAACCGCGTTGTCGTGACGGGAATGGGGGCCGTAACCTCAGTCGGTCAGGATGTAGAAACGTTTTGGTCAAGTCTTAAGCAGGGCAAATGCGGAGTTAACTCCCTAGAAGCTCCTGAATTCCAAGACGCACCCATCCGCATAGCAGCACAAGTAAAAGAATTTGATCACAGCGCACGCTTGAAGAATTGGAAGCGGGACCGGACCATCATGCAGGCCGAACGTTTTTCCTGGCTCGCAGCCGCCGCCGCGAGTGAGGCGATCTTCGACGCCAAGCTGGAAATGCCGCTCAGTATTCCGGCCCGCGCCGCCAGCATCATTAGCTCAGCACTCGGCGGCCAGATCTCCGGTGAGAAGGCCTGCCGTGATCGCTTCATCGACCACAAGCGTGCGGTACACCCCATGCTTCTCCCGCGTATCGTCTGCTCCTCGGCATCCGCACACGTTGGCATCGAATACGGCGTCGAAGGGCCAACGTTCTCGATTTGCAGCGCCGGCGCGGGAGCTGCACAGGCAATCTCCATCGGTCGCGACTATATCCGGCAAGGTGTGTGCGATGTTGCGATCGTCGGAGGCACGGATAGCTCGATCACCTTCGGTGCCTTGCTCGCCAGTCACGCGCTCAAATTGATTTCACCCGATGGCTGTTTTCCATTCGCCAAAAAACGAAGTGGAACCGTAATCGCCGAAGGCGCCGGTATTCTGGTCCTGGAGTCGCTCGAGCACGCCGAAGCGCGGAGCGCGCCAATCCTCGCTGAAGTTTGCGGAGTAGGCATGAGTTTCGACTGCACGGGTATGCTGTCCGTGGATCCCGAGGCTGCCGCTGCCACCATGCGCTTTGCCCTGCATGACGCCGGACTGCAACCGTCCGCGATTGACTATGTCAACGCAAATGGCACAGCAACCCAAGTCAACGATGTCAACGAGACCCAAGCCATCAAGAGCGTTTTTGGCAACCACGCCAACGAACTTGGTGTTTCCTCCACAAAGTCAATGCACGGTCATGCTCTCGGAGCCACCTCGGCAATTGAGGCCATCGCCTGCGTTAGAGCGATCAACGAAGCCTGGATGCCACCAACGATTGGGCTTGATGTTCAGGACCCCAGCTGCGACCTCGACTACGTGCCAAACGTTGGCCGGCCAAAGGACTTAAAATACGTGATGTCGAATTCGTTTGCACTGGGAGGCTTCAATGCCGCCTTGGTCTTGGGACCGCCGCCTTCGTATGCGTAGATCTCCGGGCCGGCGCGGCATCGCCACTTTGACAATCTATCTGCGCCGCTTCAGCCTACCACGTCCCTAATGCCGCTCAACGAAATCCGCCGCGACGCGTTTCTGTCCGGCCTTTTCGAAGTCGATGGTCAGCTTGTTACCGTCGACTTCGATGATGCGGCCATAACCGAACTTCTGATGGAAGATGCGTTCTCCGGTGACGAAGTCCGTCACGACCGTGGAGGAGGCAACCAGCTCACCTTCGATGGTTTGTGGGCCACTCGGCCCGCGCGGCCCCCGTTTTTTCGCTTTCGTATCGAATTCGGCGCGTGTCTGATCCTGCCAGCGTTGAGCCCGCTTCCAACCCGGCGTCTCGTAGCTGGAACGCTCCCGCCATTCGGTCTCCGCCGAGTCCCGGTCAAAACGGCTCTTACCGTAAGGATTACCGAAGTGGCTAGCGCTGGCGAAATTCTTGTAGCCGCCGCTGAATGGGCTTGACGCTTCCTTCACCGTAACATGCGCTTCGGGCAGTTCATCGACAAACCGAGATGGCACCGCCGACTGGTAGAGCCCGCGGGTGCGCCGGTTCTGGGTGAAAGACACACGGGCGCTCTTCTTGGCTCGCGTCAGGCCAACATAAGCAAGGCGGCGTTCTTCTTCGAGGCCGGCTTTACCGCTTTCATCAAGCGTCCGTTGACTGGGAAACAAACCTTCTTCCCAGCCAGTCAAGAACACCGTGTCGAACTCCAGGCCCTTGGCGGCGTGCAGCGTCATGATTGAGACGCGGTCGCCATCGTTAGCCTGGTCGACGTCCATGACCAGCGAGACGTGCTCCAGGAACCCCGCCATCGTCTCGAACTGATGCATGAATCGGACAAGTTCTTTCAGGTTTTCCAACCGTGACTGCGCCTGCGGGCTTTTATCGTTCTGCCACATCGCGGTGTAGCCCGACTCATCGAGGATGAGTTCAGCAAGCTGGGTGTGTTGGATCTGCGGCAACCGCTCACGCCAGCGCTCGAAGTGCGCGATGAGACCGACCAACGAACGGCGCGCCTTACCGGCGATCTCTTCTGTCTCGACGATCATCCGGGCGGCCGTGAACATTGACACGTCGCGGGAGCGGGAGAGGTCGCGAATACGCCGTACCGAGGTATCTCCGATGCCACGCTTCGGAACATTGACGATGCGCTCGAACTTGAGATCGTTATCGGGATTGAGCGTCAATTCGAAATAGGCGATGGCGTCTTTGATTTCCGCGCGCTCGTAAAAGCGCGGACCACCGATCACACGATAGGGCATTCCCATTGTGATGAATCGGTCTTCGAGAACCCGCATCTGGAACGACGCGCGCACCAGAATTGCGATCTCATTCAGGCGCTCGCCATTTCGTTGTGCCGCTTCGATATCATCTGCGACCGTACGCGCTTCCTCCTCATCATCCCAAAGCCCGGAGACGGTGACCTGCTCACCTAGTTCGCCGTCGGTGAAAAGTGTCTTGCCTAGACGACCTTCGTTGGAGGCAATGAGGTACGAAGCTGCCGCGAGTATGTGGCCCGTCGACCGGTAATTGCGCTCCAGACGGATAACGGTGGCACCGGGAAAGTCCGTTTCAAAGCGCAGGATGTTGTCAACCTCCGCACCGCGCCAGCCGTAGATCGACTGGTCGTCGTCGCCAACGCAACAGATATTGGTTGGGCCGCCTCCGCTGTCCCGGTTCCCAGCAAGCAACCTCAGCCACAAGTACTGAGCCACGTTGGTATCCTGGTACTCGTCAACGAGGATATAGCGGAAGCGCTGGTGGTACTGCGCCAGGACATCCGGATTCTCTAAGAACAGGCGCAGGCTCTCCAACAGAAGGTCGCCAAAATCGCAAGCGTTGAGTTCCTTCAGGCGGCGCTGATAAGCGGTATATAGGTCGCGGCCTTTTCCGGCCGCAAATCCACCGGCCTCGTTATGCGGTACCTTGTCGGGGGTGAGGCCCCTGTTTTTCCAGCTATCGATGAGGCCGGCGAGCTGACGCGCGGGCCAGCGGTCTTTGTCGAGACCTTCCGCCTCGATAACTTGTTTCATCAGCCGCAGCTGGTCGTCGACGTCAAGTATCGTGAACCCATGCTTCAGCCCGACGAGCTCAGCATGCCGGCGCAAAATCTTGACACCGATGGAATGGAACGTGCCCAGCCACGGCATACCCTCGACGCTATCTCCGACGTAACCTTCAACGCGTTCCTTCATCTCGCGGGCCGCTTTATTGGTGAACGTGACCGCGAGGATCTGCGAGGGATAGGCACGGGCAGTCGCCAAAATGTGTGCGATTCGGGTCGTTAGAACGCGCGTCTTGCCGGTTCCGGCCCCCGCCAGCACAAGTACCGGGCCTTCCAGAGTTTCAACGGCCTGGCGTTGCTCAGGATTGAGATTATCGAGGTAGCTCGTCGACGCGGCAACGGGCGAGCGGGCGCGTAGAGCGCGTTCTGAGATTGAGCCGGCAGGTGCGCGTGGTGCGGGCGGCGGTGGCTCATCTTCGTGCGGCCAATCATCCGCCGGTAGTGCGAGCTCTGGTAAAACCTCGGTAGAATCCGATTCATCAACGGGAAACGGAGCTTCTTCAAAGCCCGCCGCCGCGGCAGCCGGCGTCGGCCCGCCAGCGGCATCGTTGTGCGGCAGGTCGAAAGGAATATCATCACCTGGCCCAGACTCGTGCTCAGGCTCAAAAGGTACATGTTCATCGAACGGCAGTTCCGGAGCTTCCGGGCTTACCGTGCATTTCTTGCGAGTCGCTGTCATCGGACCAGTATACCAGGCTTTACGTGGCGGCAATTAGCCGTTGTCGCGGGTCCACAGGGCACCGCAGATTGGACTTCACGGGCAGCTCAGGTCCAATTGATTTGCCCGTGCGCGGCATATTCGGCTATCCGCGAGCACTCACGCTCAACCGCGTCCTACACGATCGAGAGAGAAACCCGATGTCGAACAGTTGGCTCAGTCTGTTCACCATGCAAGGGCTGAGTGTCCTGGCATCAATATTCGTCTTCGCGATGGGTATTCTCGTCCTGCTGTTTATTGTCCTGTTCCTTATCGACATCAGCCAGACGAAGGACGCGATACGGCATAATTACCCTGTAATCGGGCGGTTTCGGTACATCTTCTCTACGCTCGGCGAATTCTTTCGCCAATACTTCTTCGCCATGGACCGCGAGGAAATGCCGTTCAACCGCGCCCAGCGAGACTGGGTCTACCGCTCCTCGCAAGGTGTCGATAACACCGTTGCCTTTGGCTCGACGCAAAACCTGACGCCGGTTGGCACTACTATATTCGTCAACTGCCCATTCCCGACGCTCGACCAGGACGCCTCGCCAGCCCCTAATGTGGTCATCGGCAAGGAATGTCAAAATCCCTATGAACCACAATCGATCATCAACATCTCAGGCATGAGCTACGGCGCCTTGTCCAAGCCGGCCGTGCGCGCCCTCTCCAAGGGAGCGGCGATGGCCAACTGCTGGTTGAACACCGGCGAAGGCGCTCTGTCCCCCTGGCACCTGGAGGGCAATTGCGATGTCGTCTTCCAGATCGGCACGGCGAAATACGGTGTCCGCGCGCCCGATGGCCGGCTTGATCCAGTTAAGCTGCGCGAGATTGCCGACAAGCCGCAGGTCAAGATGTTCGAGTTGAAAATGAGCCAGGGCGCCAAACCCGGTAAAGGCGGCATTCTACCTGCGGCAAAGGTCACTCCCGAGATCGCCCAGATCCGCGGCATACCGGCCGCCGAGCCGTCGATTTCTCCCAACCGGCATCCCGAGATCGATAACGTCGGACAGCTTGTCGACTACATCCAGATGATCCGCGATATCACAGGCAAACCAACCGGCTTCAAGACCGTCATCGGCGCTTACGGTTGGTTGGAGATGATGTGCGACGAGATCCATCGGCGCGGGCAAGACTGCGCACCGGATTTCATCACCATTGATGGTGGTGACGGAGGCACCGGCGCCGCACCCATGGCATTGATGGATCATGTCGGATTGCCGTTGCGAGAAGCGCTGCCGATGGTGGTCGACATTCTTACCCGTTACGGGCTGAAGCGGCGCATCCGGGTGATCGCATCAGGCAAGCTCATTACACCCGCCGAGGTCGCCTGGGCCTATTGCGCTGGCGCCGACGTTGTCGTCTCAGCGCGCGGCTTCATGTTCGCGCTTGGCTGCATTCAAGCGATGAAGTGCAACAAAAATACTTGTCCAACCGGCGTCACGACCCACGACAGGCGCTTGCAGCGCGGGCTCGATCCTGATGACAAGGCGGTACGCGTCGCCAACTTCGTCAACGGCATCCGCACAGGCGTGGGAACCATTGCGCATTCGTGCGGCGTACCGCATCTGCGGGCGCTGAAGCGCCATCACTGCCGTATTGTCCAGGACACTGGCCGCTCAGTCCCGATGGACGTGCTCTATCCACCTATCGAAGTGCTGGAGCCATACCGCGAACGCGAACCCGCATGAGTTGTTTGGAACTACCGCTTCGGCCAGCTCCAATCGGGCGCTTCGACGTCGTCGACGATCGTCTCGCCGAGTTCCTTACGCAAAGCCAACACACGCGCATGCGGTTGTTTCGCGAGTTCCTCAACCAGCAAGCGCGCATGCGAAACGACAATGACTTGCAACCTCTCGGCGGCTTGCGCCACCAGTCGCGCCAGCGGTTTCAGCAGATCCGGATGCAGGCTCGTCTCCGGCTCGTTCAGAACCATCAGCGACGGTGGCCGTGGTGACAGCAGCGCCGCCACCAGCAACAGATAGCGCAGCAATGTGCCATCAGATAACTGTCCAGCCCGGAACGGCCGCAGCAGGCCATGCTGATGCATCTCCACTTCGAACAAGCCGTCGCTCACCGATATATCGAGCGAGCCGCCGGGAAACGCATCCGCAACAGCCGAATCCAGCGCGGCAACATCTCCGATCTACCGGATCGTCTGAAGAGCCGCCGCCACGTCCGCGCCATCGGATGCTAGCATCCGCGTTCGCGTCCCGACCTGCCGGAGCCTCGGCATCGGTCCGGAAATGATCGTAAAACCTCCAGCTTCGCATCCGCTCCCGCAACTCCGGGATCTCGGGAGCACCGCGCGGATCGGTGGCATGCGTCATCATGCTATCGTAAGGCGGTAAGCCCGAAAGGATGACGTCACGGGCCCCCTTTTCGCCGATCACCTTCACGACCCGCCCCTTGCGTTCCTCCAACACGTTGCTGCGCCGGATCCGCTCGGCCGCCCATACAGTCTCGGTCTTGATTTCCGGATCGCGATTGAACTGAGAACGTCCTGGAACCGGTAATCCAAGATCGATGGCGTACCCGAAATCCTCGGAGGCAAATCCCAGCTTTAGGCTGACCCGATCACGGCGGACGGTCCCTTGCACGGGCACATCGCCGCTCTTCATACCCCTGGAGAATGCTTCCGGCCCCGCCCAAAGAGTCGACCTCAATCCGCCTTCATTGGCTAGCGATCCGATGATCCGCCCTTGCGCGGCTGAGGCCAACAGCGGGATCGACCGATAAAGGCTCGACTTACCGCTACCGTTCGGACCGGTCACCACGTTCAACGGCAGGATCAGCTCTCTGAGCGAGCGATATCCGGAAACGGCAATGGTCAGCAGCATGGCGGAGTTGTGAAAAGCAAGGACGCCAGCCGGCCTGTAAGCCGGGTTCTGTTTGGAAGGATATAACCCCTTCCGCGACGGTCATTCATCTGGGACGCCCATTGCTGAACGCCTCAAGCAACCAACCCGGGTGGCTCACCTGGAAACAGGCTCGATGCCGCAGATCGATGATCCGCGCATCCGGCCACCCCTATTCGGTCTTGCTCCCGGTGGGGTTTACCTTGGACCACGGCTGTTACCAGCCGCGCGGTGCGCTCTTACCGCACCCTTTCACCCTTACCCGCAGCACTGCGGGCGGTTTGCTTTCTGTGGCACTTTCCCTGGGGTCACCCCCGGCGGCCGTTAACCGCCACCGTGTTTCCGTGGAGCCCGGACTTTCCTCTATCGACGGGACTGCGCCATAAAGCCGTCCTACCGACAGCAACCGTCCGGCCGACTGGCGTATCTCCTATAAGGCGCGCGGAGAGCGAATCGTCAAGTAGACCCGAAAGCCCGCAATGCCTTCGACCGCAAACCCAAACCCCTTCGCTTGAGATCGCATCGGTCGTGTATGGACAGCCTCGCCGCACCAAAGTGAACGGGCGCTAAGACGTCAATGGACGATCGCTTGCTTCGATCAGCCGCCGCAGGGTCGCGGCAGTAGACGCATCGATCACACCATCCACACGCTGCGGGCGGAAATGCCGTTGGAACGCCGAGATCACGTCGCGGCAGTCTGCATCGAGCCGGCCGTTGACCTCGACACCATATCCGTAACGGGTCAGCAACCGCTGCACATCGGAGATTTCGCCGGCATCAGCCTGACGTGAGTGCGTTCCAATTAGCGGACCAAGTGGCTCCGGCTCGACCCAACGGCCAACTCCGGCGGCCGCCAGTCCGGCCCAGTCGAACTTCTCGCCGGGATCGATCTTCCGTCCAGGCGACACGTCCGAGTGTCCAAGAACCTTCTCCGCGTCAATCCCCCAGCGCCCGATGATCTCCCGCGACAACTCCGTTATCGCCTGCATCTGCCGGTCGGGGAAATCGTGATAGTCGTCACCATGACCCGGGTTATGGATTTCGATTCCGATCGAGGCGGAATTGATGTCCCGCTCGCCGCACCACACCGAAACGCCAGCATGCCATGCTCGAAGCTCCTCGCTGACCATCTGCGTTACGCTGCCGTCCGTATCGATGACGTAATGGCATGAGACCTTGCTTTCTGGTCGTGACAGCCAGTCGATCGCCTTTTCACACAGCGGCATACCCGTGTAATGCATCAGCAGGATCGTTGGCCTGAGACCGTTTCGCCTCGGTTCAAAGTTGGTCGCCGGCTGAACCCGGCTGACCAGCGGACTATCAGGCACGCAAAGGCCCACAGTCTGGCCGTTCTCCGGCTCACCCTCGCAACAATTTTCAACCACTTGCTTTCTCCCGTGGCTGCCGCCCCCGCTCTTTCAAAATGGCATCGTACGCCACGTTGATCGCCGCCAGCTTGCGATCGGCAAGGACGAGAAATTCCTCCGGCACCCCTTCGGCAGCCAGTCGGTCAGGGTGGTTTTGCCGA
>DAOUZE010000144.1 GCA_030665765.1 Filomicrobium sp. | reverse complement strand
CCCGGTACGGCAGCGAGAACGAAGGATGCAGCGCTTCAAATCAGCTGGTGCCGCGCAACGATTTCTCTCAACCCACGCCGCTATATACAAGGCGTTGTCACATTAAGTCAGATTTAGCCGAATCTGCCGAAAATCGAATATTTCGGCACAAAGAATTTCAACGACTTAGCGCGCTGGTCGATGGCCCAAATTAGGCCGATTACGCTTAATGTGACAACGCCGTTTGCTTTGTTACTTCATCCCAATCCATCAAGCTGTCCCTGCACAGAATTACCTGTCACGCAATTGTTAGTAGATAACTACTTTCGAAGTGGCCTTTCACGTTCAGTAGCATTCAACTCCGTCATCTGATTGAAGCATCATAGAGCTTGTCCATTTCTCGTTTTCAGAGGAGGTGGCTGAGCCATGATTGTGTCTGAACCGATTCAGCTGCTTGAGAGCTAATATTCAGCTCTCGCATTAAATCCATCTTTATTTTGAATAATTTCACCGGTGAAATTTAGGAGTGTAGTCATGTCGAGTGATGTGACGCTGAACACGTTGGCGGAACGGATTAACTCATGTTGGCAGAGGACAGCGCAAGGCGTTTTAGATACTGCACGTTTATGCGCTGATGCTAGGGAACAGCTTGAAGAAGAGGAGCTGGAAGAGCTGAAGTCACAACTCGATTTCAGTCGCCCCACTTTCACGAAGCTGGCGAAGGTCGGAGCCAAATCGGAGCTTTATGAAGAGCAAGTGTCCGCTCTGCTGCCTCCCCACTTCTCCATCGTCTATCAGGTCGCCAACATGGACGATGAGCAACGAGATCGAGCGATAGCTCAGGGTGTTATCACGCCAGGAATGAGCAGGTCCGAACTTCGAGAATGGGTCGCTTCGCAGAATGGTACTCAGAAGCGAGATGACGCAGATAAGCCAGAGATCATCGCCACTCTGAGAGCAACTAAGGCTTATAGCGATGACCTGCGAAATAGGGTGATGAAGGCCTTGAGAAAGCTGGAAGAGCAGTTCGGCTTTCTTCTCGATGGACCACCAGATCCCGAGCGGGAACTGAAGCAAGCTATCAAAGAAATAGATCAGGAGATCAGAGGGCAAACCCGCCGCTACATCACAAAGCTCAAGAAGCAGCGACTTCATGCCCAAGGCCGACCGAGGCTGACGAAGCAAGAGCGTGAAGACCGTTGGCCCTTTACAGATGATGAAGTCAAGATTTCTTCTGATGCTGACTGGGAACGATGTGAAGAGGTCCTAGCGTTTGTCGGGGTGGGAGATGAGTTTGCAAGGATCAAGGACGCTACCTTGAGACTACATAGCTATACGGAAGAGATGCTGCAGAAGCACAAGAAAGATGGTCGGGGTCAGACCTTAAAAGAATTCAAGGTCATTCTGACTGGAGTAGGTGACCAAAGCAGTTCTGCCTCGAAGAGTAAGAGTGAAGGCCGAGCAGCTACAAGGTAGTTAGAATTATCAAGCTAGAATGATTGGACGGATCGCTTGAACGTACCAGTTTGGGCGATCCTTTTTTATGTCCAATCGACGGTTTCACTCAGAGCGATGGGCTTTCAATATGCGCTTGAGTTTGGGTATGGTCTTGGAAGGGCTCTTGTGTTCTATGTTATTTAAAGTCGGTTGAGTGTCAGTGTAAATATGTTTCAAGTTATTATCTTCTGCATAATGATTTATGGCATCATGTCCTTGAATTCTAATTTTATGTGGTATCTTTATGAAGCTTTTGAATCTGAGCATTGAACATCTCCTTATTGATTAAATTATATATTTGCCTTGAGGGGTTGGGTGTAAAAGAACGTTATGGATTAGATGAGTAGTGCGGTATAGGAATTAGAAATTAAGCAATCTACCATAATTAAGAGCCCCTCTCCAGAGATGGGCGCCCAAGCGAAATGTGATGTACGATTGGTTCAGAAAGGAGTTTATACCGCGCTATCCGGTCTATGGCAGTTATTCCAATCGATTGAATTAATGAAGTTGTCCTTCGTTCTCAGCTTAGTAATGTAACGAATCCAGCCCTTGTCACATGGGCGTATGTCAATCTGCCTGTTTCCAAACTGCGTCTTGTGCCAGGCAACTGCGACCATGCCTGTAAAACCCTCCAGAGAAATATGATCTGGCCTATCCAAAGCCAAGTGATAGTGAGGCGTCACGTCCCTGGATTCGTAGGCTGGGTAGCATGGAATACGCCTGCCTGAACGGAACTGTGATCTCATGAGGATTTTCCGGCTCAACTGTTTGATGAAATGGCGAAGGTTCTGGCTCGCCAAGTCAGGTGTGAGCGGATTGATACCTTGCTGCGAATAGGTGAACGGCTTGAGCGTCAGCGTCACTGCAAGCGGATTATTGAAACTGCTTAGGTCAAACATTGCTCTTGTTGCAGATCGGTATTCTTTTAGTGTCGTGGCTGGCTGCATTCAGTTCTCTCAAATAAAGAAATGAAACGAAAAAAGCTTCTTACCTATTTATACATATTATAACTTAGGCGGGCCCGCTGCCAAAGCTCTATATCGGCTATTCTATTTATTTTATAATTCGCTTACTTTGAATTATTCATTTAACAAATTTTATTTCATATAAATATATGGCTTAGGCGAATAAATCTTTTTCCGATTATGGCTTTTGCATGATCCAAAGAATAGGTAAGGGGAGTTGTGTTGGATAAGGAGAGTTTGGAGGCGCAAGAGTTTTGCGTTTTGCCCAAGAAGCTTGATACGTTGAAGAAGCGCTCTATAGAAGCGGTAACGTTTTACAAGCTATGTCCAGGCGTGCTGGGTTTGATGCAAGAAGACCATTGGGACTTCTTGGGCTGTCTAGCCAGGGGACTGTCACACAAACTTCGGTCTCTGACCTGTTGTGGTATCAGTGAGCGATGAGCAATCTAAGCTGTCGCCGCCATCGTTTCCCAGTTGAGATCATCAAGCACGCCGTCTGCGCGGTCACTGTCTAACGGGTCGGGCGACTTTGGTGCCTTTGCCAGGTTTGTTGGCGCAATGTGTCAGCGGTTGCTGATTTCATGGCTTTCTGCGAAGAAGACTCGCTAGCGCGCTTGCGGCGACGCCGAGCCCGAAACGTGCACCTGATAGAATCGGGATGCGCGTGGAATTGATCGCTGCGAACAATCGTTGATCATCAGGATCGGTAATACCCCGTGACGTGGCGAGCGCAGCAGCGATCCTAGACAGGACGAGGGTTAAGGCTACGCCGGTGCCGCCGTAGCCGACATTCAAAATGATTGAGCCATTTGCGCCCGTGCGCTCGATCTGCGGCAGATCGGTGTAGGTCATGTGAAAGCGGCCACCCCAGGCTTCCGAGACCTTCATGCTCGCCTTTGGAAAGCTGTCTTCCAAGTGACCCTCAAGTCCCGCCAGCACATCGGGCGGGACATCGAAATCATCCTCGCCGGATTTTGAAAACTTGTCGATGCCCCCGAATATAAGCCTGCCTGCGTATTTGCGATAATAAGCGTTTGCCCGGTTCAGTTCGACGACGAATGTATTTTCAGCCGGCAAATGCGCTGTCTGTTCGCTTGTCAGCGGCGGCGTGGAGACCATGAAATTGTAGACGACCTTGGCCCGGAGGCTCTGCGGTAGATCGATTGAGCCGGAATAGGCGTTGGTGCAAACGATGGCCTTTTTTGTTCGGAGCGTCGTGCCAGAAGCTAGCACCAGCTCGACGCCGTCACTTGCATCCCTCACTGCTGCAACGACGCAGTTTTCCTTGATTCTAACACCAAGAGACTGGGCGTGTTGGCTGAGAGCAACGACGCAGCGATAGGGGTTGATCCAATTGCTCGGAACTTCAAGCGCTACTTTGCGTGCGCCTGGGCGGTCGCCTGACAGGTCTTGGTCAACTGTCGTTGCAGCAATAACTTCGTGCTGGATGTCACTCTTGTCGAGTGTAGCTGCGATCTTCGGAAGAGCGGCGGCGGTAAGCCGGCCCGTGGACTCGATTCTCAATATTGCGGCTGCGGCTTCGCTGCTAGGAACATTCGTTGCTAGCCATTTTGCAACTGCTTGGGTTCGTTGATTGAGATGCTTTAAGGCCCAGGCATGTTCCGGATTGCTATTGGATGAGACCAACCAGACGGGGGCGGCTAGCGGTGACAGCAAACCGGCGTTTCGACCCGATGCGCCGAAACCGACGAAGTTGGCTTCGAGCAGAAGGATGTCGGCAGCTGGCTCCATCTCAGCTAGGCGAATGGCCGTCATGAGCCCTGCAAAGCCGCCGCCGATGAGAACGACATCGGGATGGTTTGCGCTGCCAGTTCGCTCTTCATTTTTAGGAAGTCTGGCTTTCGTTTGGGTGTGGCGCTGCCAGTAGCTACGGCCAGTGGCCGGCGAGGCGCGCGGTGTTTTCTTGCCTGACCAAAAGGCGGGCATCGACGTTTGCTCCTCTCGTGGCGCACCATTAACGATTGGTTCCGGGCCAAGATATGCGCGCAGGTCCAGTTCCAATTGGGCCGTCCATCCAATAATCGGCCTGGCCGAACCGGCAATCTGATGGGCGGTACGACGAATTCGCGACCATTTATAGGGAAAAACCGAAATTATCGGCAGGGCAGTGTGCCCGGCGAAACAGCGTGTATTTCATCCGAGATTTAGATTCCGTCCAACTACACGAGTGCGGAGGCGGAAACTCTAATGTTTACCAAGGATGACACATACCGATTTAAGGGTGGCCGGATAGGCGTGCTCCTTATCCATGGGCTAGGCGGAACGCCCTTAGAACTGCGGTATGTGGCCAACGGCCTTGCCCGCCAAGGCTACTCGGTGGTCTGCCCACAACTTGCCGGTCATTGTAGCGGAGAAGATGGCCTTAAGGCTGCGACCTGGCAGGATTGGTACAAGAGCTGCGAAGACGCACTCGATGAGCTACGCGAATCCTGCGATTTTGTGGTCGTCGGCGGTCATTCAACCGGCGCGTTGTTAGCCATGATGTTGTCGGCAAAACGGCCCAACGACGTACAAGCAATGACATTGATGGCGCCGACGCTCTGGGCCAACGGCTGGGCGATTCCCTGGTATGCGCACTTCTTCCGGCTGGTTCGTTACAAGTGGTTTGCGAACCTAATCAAGTTTCCGGATCTTGAACCATATGGCATCAAGGACGATCGCATTCGTGCGTTCTTCATGCAGGCGCTCATGGATCCGGACTCTTCCCAGTCCATTTACACGCCTGGTGGCGCTGTGCTGGAGCATCGCTGGCTCGGCCAGGCGATCATGCCGCTTTTGGAGCAGATCACACAGCCGACGCTCATTCTGCATCCCAGGGAAGATGATATCGCCGACATCAACAATGCATTCTTCCTGCAGCGCAAATTTGCGGGACGTGTTGACGTCTCGGTGTTGGAGGACAGCTATCACAACTGCACGCTCGATCGGCAGCGGCATGTAGTTGTCCAGCGTTCCGCCGGCTTCATTGAGAGTGTACTGGGTGAGTCGGAGCAGGTGCAAGAGCGGGCAAAGCTGCGCGAACGTGCACGGGCATCTTTACGGGCACAGCCTGTTGCGGTTGCCGCTTAGTGAAAGCTCCCGGAATGCGTGCCCTTCAAAAAGATCAATCTGCTGAATGCATAACCAAGGCTCGGAGAGGAAAAACTACAATGACAAGCGCGCGTTCAATCAAGGCGTTGCTCCAACCGGAAATAAACGTCGGCGCAATTGCGCCCCAGATGCTAAGTCGGCAATCGATTCTGGAAGATCGTACCAACCCGAGTGAGAGTAATCATTACGATTGCCGCCAAGATGACTGGAGGTTTGACACAAGTGCGCTCATCACTCGTATTCATGGCAGTATCGACGAAATCGACCGCGCCGCCTGGAATTTGCTGTATCCAAACAACCCCGAAAGTTGGAATCATTATCGGGCGATCGAACGCATGCCGTCGGACAACTTCACTTATTCGGCAGTCGCGGCTTACGTCGGGGGCAGGCTCGTTGGAGCAGCGCCGATGTTTCGCGTCGACTATCGCTTGGATGATCCGCTAGGTCCCCGGTCTCAGGCGGTCACCGCTTGGATTGGGCGTCGCGCACCTCAGGCCACGAGAATGCCCGTTATGGGCCTGGGCTCGCCGTGGTCCGACGAATGCCACGTTGGCATTTTGCCAGGCCTAGATGATCAGCAGCGCAGCGAAGTATTCGAGGGACTTCTAGCTGCAACAACCAAATGTGCAGCGGCAAATAACGTGCGGGTTCTGGCTCTAAAGGATGTCACCGACGACGATAGTCACTGGGCCAAAGGTATCCTGAAGAAACATCAGTTTTCCGCCATTCCGTCACTTCCGGTGGCAACTCTCGACTTACCGTTTTCAAGCATGGATGAGTACCTCGCCAGCCTTTCGGCCAATATGCGAAAGGACCTGCGCAGCAAAATGCGCAAAGCCAAATCAGTTCGCATTGAAATCCGCGATAGCATCGAGGGCTTGGAGGCTGATATTCTGCGGCTTTACAAGCAGACCCAGGACAATCGCAAGGCCAGTTACGACTGCTTCGACGTCCTACCCGATAGCTACTTTCGCCATATGATGGAGGGACTTGAGGGCCGGGCCAAAATTTTGTTGTGCTGGATTGGCGACCGGCTCGGTTTGGTAAATCTTTTTATTGTCGAGAACGATCGTGTGGTGGGGAAATATCTGGGTATGGACTACGAAGTTTCGCGAAAGAACAATTTGTACTTCGTGAACTGGATGTCAACGGTGAACTACTGCATCGAGAACGGCATTTCAAGCATGCAGGTCGGCCAGAGCTGCTACGGCGTCAAGGCCCGCCTTGGCTGCAAGCTCCACCGCTCCTGGGTTTATGCAAAACATACCGGCACGTTCGTTGGACCGATCGTTCGGGCGATGTCCCGTTTTGCTGCATTTGACAAAATGGACCCCGATCTGCGCGAAATGGGAAAAGATGCGCCTTACGCCGCGGCGATGAAGCAGCCTATCTAGCGAACTCATTTGGCCTAACCACAATCGCCTCTAATTCAACACCGGACGTTGTTAGCTGGAACTGAATGTCGGCAACGTTGACTTTGCCGACTTTGGTTCATCCGATCTGCCAACGGTGTTGTCACGGTAACGCGCCAGCTCAGTTGATGCTGTATGCTATCAACGTCCGATGAGCAGTTCTTCCTATCGTCGCCATCGCTTCCCGGCCGCTGTGATCCAGCAAGCGGTCTGGCTGTACTTTCGCTTTCCTCTGAGCCTGCGCGAGGCGTTGTCACATTAAGCGAAATTGGCCCAATATGGAGGATCGACCGGCAGGCTAAGCCTTTCAAATCCCACGCATCAAAATCAGCGGCTGTCGGCAAATTCCACTCAATCAGACTTAATGTGAAAGCACCACCTATACAACTTCATGCATTAAACGGCGTCCGCCACGGTTCCAAATAACGTTGGCAAGTATACTGTGACGCGGCTGCCGGACTTAGGCCCGCATCGCATTTCACAATCATATTTTGGGAGTCGCCGACGCACGTCACAACCTGTTTGCAATCACAAGAAGCCGAGAAGCTTCGCGAGAGACGTGATCGCCCGTATCTTACCCGCAGGTCGCGTTGTGCCGCTCTCGCCGATGTCCAGCAGCATCCGCGTTACGCCGTCGATTGTAATCGCGTAATCAGCCTCTGCCCGACGCCTCGCCTTATCCAGTGTGTGTTGGGCATGGCGTAGGTTGTCCACATCTTGCCCGTGACACCGCAAGACGGACAAGCGGGAATCGTGTTCAAGATCTGTGATCTCGAATTAAAGCTCTCCGTGGCGCGTGCCGGACCGTCAGACCGTTGCGACGCAAACAAAACTAGGCAAGAAAACCATGGCAAACACCCGTACAAAATCGGTCAAAGACATGGGGAATGGACACAACATGGGTCTTAGCACGCCAAGCCTGCTGACATTTCTGCTCTCATTCGTCATCATGCTGTCGGTCTTTTTCGTCAAGTTCTTCGGAGCGACAATTCCCGGCCTGAATGGTGAAACGACGCAATTTGCTGGGCTTCTGTTTGCTTACATTATCCTCACAATGGGCTGTCTTCTGCGCTCATTCTGATTGCCTCGGCAGCCAAGCGCACTACATTGGTGTTTGAGCTAAATAGTTGGCTTTCGCAAGGCCACGTGTTGGCACGCGTCTGCACCTGGCGGGGGAAGCAGAATGGCGCACCCAGACAAAGCCCTCGCTCGCGCGTAAAACAATGGTAACGCATTCGGTGAATGCATCTCACCGGTCCTCTGGCGACACGCGCCTCGCTGCACCTATGTCTCGTGAACCCCGTCAGCACTCACAGGACAGATTGAGGTGTTTGCGTTAAGATAGACCACCCAGTTTATCTCAGCCCCGAGGGATAGGCAGTACTGCCGCAATTTCGCGCCATCCGGGCTGTGCGCACAATACGGGTCGGGATACCCCAACGGCGTCACGTCGAACGTTCTTTGCCAATGATCAACAGGGTTGCGACCCACTGATCATACGCAGGTGCTCCCCAATCAGGATGTCCTTGGCGAACGTG
>DAOUZE010000241.1 GCA_030665765.1 Filomicrobium sp. | reverse complement strand
CACTCGCCCAGAATATTCAAAGGCGGGGGAGCACCTAAATGGCCCGAGGGCGCGCCAAACGCGGAGCCGACTACGGCGAGTTCTGGCCGGGTTACGTTGACGCGCTATCGACGTTACTCCTTGTCGTCACGTTCCTGATGTCGATCTTCATGCTGGCGCAGTATTTCGCCACCCAAGAGGCCTCGGGCAAGGACACCGCGCTAAAGCGCCTGACCCGCCAGATCGCCGAACTGACAAGCATTCTTTCGTTGGAGCGAGGCAAGAACAAATCAGCCGAGGACGAACTTGCCGCGCTGCAAGCGAGCTTGGCATCAATGCAAGAAGAGAACACCAAACTGAGTGGCTTCGCGCTCACCGGAGACGAAGCCCAAAAGACTGCCAGCGCCCGAATTTCAAGTCTGTCGAGCGAACTCAACAACCAAAAGGAAATCACCTCCGAGGCACTCGCAAAGGTCGACCTTCTAAACCAGCAGCTCCTCGCACTGCGCCGCCAGATCGCCGCCTTGAACGAAGCTCTCGAGGCCAGCGAAAAGAAAGACCAAGAAGCACAAGACCGCATCGAGGACCTCGGCCAGCGCCTCAACGCCGCCCTTGCCCGTCAGGTTCAAGAACTGAAGCGTTATCGTTCGGACTTCTTTGGTCGCCTGCGCGAATTGCTTGCGGGCCGCAAGGACATCCGCGTTGTCGGCGACCGTTTCGTTTTCCAGTCCGAAGTATTGTTTCCATCAGGTGGTGACCAGATGACCGCTGAAGGCTTGGCCGCTATGGACCAACTTGCCTCCGCCATCCGCGAACTCGAGCGGCAAATCCCCAGCGAGATCAACTGGGCCCTGCAGGTTGACGGTCATACCGACATCCGCCCGATCAACACCCCACAATTCCCCTCGAACTGGGAACTGTCGACCGCCCGTGCAATGTCGGTGGTTCGCTACCTTATTTCCCGCGGCGTACCCCCAAAACGCCTGGTCGCCGCCGGTTATGGCGAGTTTGCACCGTTGGTTCGTGGCATTAATCAAGAATCCCTTCGCAAGAACCGGCGCATCGAGCTCAAACTCACAAACCGCTAACTTCAAATCATACCGAAGACTTAGCAAAGCTGTGCGAAACAGATACGCTTACTAAACTCAAGTATAAGAAGCTGGAACAACGAATCTTTTCATTGTTCCCTTAGTTACGTTGTCCCGCATGAAATTTGCTTTAGTCTATCGGCTGACGCCGCAACCAACGGCGTGGTCCGAACCGGCAACTTGACAAAACCCGGGCAGGGTGCGGCTATGCACGACAAACTTGTTGCGGTGCACAATGCGCTGCATGCTTTCGAAAGATGCAGATGAATTATCATGCCTATGAGCTTGCGCATGCCTTGATCTCGCCGATGCGACTTGCTGCGCAAGGCCTCAAACTGCAGATGCAAATGCCCTTTAACCCGCTGTCGATGACCCCGATGGGCAAGTCGATCGCAGCCGCCGTAGACGTCTTTGAAGGCATAACGCGTCGCTACGGCAAACCCGAGTGGGACATCGAAAGCACACTCATTGACGGAATGAGCGTTCCAGTCCGCGTCGATTCAGCTGTACATAAACCGTTTTGCACCCTGACCCATTTTTCCAAGGACGAATGGGTCGCTAATCGTTTTGATGATCCTAAAGTATTGATCGTCGCGCCGATGTCGGGGCACTACGCAACGCTGCTGCGCGGCACCGTTGAAGCCATGCTGCCCGAGCACGACGTTTACATCACCGATTGGATCGACTCTCGCGAGATCCCGGTCACTGAAGGCCGCTTCGATCTTGACGACTATATCGACTACGTCATCGAATTCATTCGTTATCTTGGACCGCGTACCCACGTCATCGCCGTATGCCAGCCGGCCGTCCCCGTCCTCGCCGCCGCTGCCGTCATGGCCGGTGATGAAGACGAATTCCAACCTATGTCGATGACACTAATTGGCGGACCCATCGATACCCGTCGCAATCCGACGGCGGTCAACAAATTGGCCGAGCAAAAGTCGATGGAGTGGTTCGAGCAGAACGTAATCTCGCTGGTACCGTTCCCGAACCCCGGCTTCATGCGCCGCGTATATCCGGGGTTCGTGCAGCTCACCGGCTTCATGACCATGAACCTGGAACGCCATACCAAGGCGCACCTGGAGCTGTTCGACAATCTGGTCAAAGGGGACTGCGATAGCGTCACCCAGCATCGCACCTTTTACGAGGAGTATCTCGCGGTCATGGATTTGACCGCGGAATTCTACCTGCAGACGGTTGAAACGGTGTTCCAACAGCATTTCCTGCCGAACGGCACGATGATGCACCGTGGAAAGCGTATCGACTGCTCGAAGATTCACCGGACCGCACTGCTCACTGTCGAAGGTGAACGCGACGACATTTCCGGTCGCGGTCAGACCGAAGCCGCGCAAGACTTGTGCAGCGGCCTGCCCTTGGACGACAAGTATCACTACGTCCAGCCGGGCGTCGGCCACTACGGCGTCTTTAACGGCCGCCGCTGGCGCACGGAGATCCAGCCGCGCATTCGCGATTTCATTCGATCCACTGAGTTCCGTCGTGACCGCGGATTGACAAGCCGCACGAACGGAGTGGCCATGAACGGCCACGCCGAGAACCCGACATATCAATCACTGCAGGATGAAGATCACGACATTCCCGAGTGGGATCGCGCCGACATCACGGCCATGAAGCACCGCTAAACTTCGGAGCTTCTCTACTCGGCCGCTTCCAACCCGAACTGCAACTCGGCGAGCCGGCCGTAAAGCCCGCCCGCTTGCGACAACGTCCTGTGCGTTCCAATCTCCACGATCTGGCCGTCCTCGATGACGATAATCCGGTCCGCCTGCTTCACGGTAGCCAATCGGTGGGCGATGACAAGCGTTGTGCGCCCGACCATAACTTCTTCCAAAGCCTTTTGAACTTCCTGCTCACTCTCAGCATCAAGTGAGCTCGTCGCCTCATCGAGGAGTAGGATCGGTGCGTCGCGCAGCAGCGCGCGCGCCAGCGCGATACGTTGACGCTGTCCGCCAGATAACGTCACGCCGCGTTCACCAAGCTGCGTCTCATAGCCCGCTGGCAGCCCGCGAATGAACTGATCCGCATGAGCAGCAACCGCTGCCGCCTCCACACGCTCGAACGAAGCACCAGGCGTTCCATAACGAATGTTCTCGGATACACTATCAGCAAACAACGCGACATCCTGAGCTACTGGCGCCATCGCCGCACGAACCTCGTCCAACCGCGCCTTCGACACATCAATATCGTCGATCAAGACCCTGCCAGAGGCCGGATCGAAGAAACGCAATAAGAGACTGAAGATCGTCGTTTTACCCGCCCCCGAGGGTCCGACAAGTGCCACCGTTTCACCGGCATCGATTTTAAAGGACACATCGCGGAGAGAAGCTTCATTAGGCCGTGAGGGGTAAAAGAAGGTGACGTCTTCGAATGCCACCCGACCTTGCACCGGGTTTGGCAAATCAACGGGGTTCTCCGGCGATGCGATTTCCGGTTTCACATTAAGCAGCTCCATGAGCCGCTCCGAAGCACCTGCCGCCTGGCTGATCTCATCCCAGACTTCAGACAGCTCCGCAAGTGCACCAGCTGCGAACACGGCGTAGAGCACAAACTGACTCAATCGTCCCGCGCTCATTTCGCCAGCAACCACCGAGGAAGCGCCAAACCATAGAACACCCACGACACTCGATGTCACCAGTCCGATCGCCAAGGCCGTCAGCCCCGCCCGGGCCGTCAACCGCGACCGCGCTGCTTCGAAGGCTCCTTCAACGGCCAAACCATAGCGACGCGACACCTCCGCCTCATGACCGAAGGCTTGCATCGTCCGCATAGCCGAAAGGTTTTCTGCCGCATAGGCCGATGCATCAGCGAGACTGTCCTGCGCCTGCCGCGAGCGCTGCCGTACAACCTTGCCGTAGGCCATTAGCGGCAGCACGATCGCCGGGATCGCGACCAGCACCAACAGCGACAATTGCCAGCTCGTTACCAACATCATTACCATCGCACCAATCAGCATGATTGCGTTGCGGAGGAGTTGGCTGAGCGCGGTACCCGCAGCTGCTTTTATCTGAGTTGTATCAGCCGTGAGCCGACTCATCATCTCGCCGGAGTGTGAGCGCTCGAAAAAGGCCGGCCCCAAGCGGGCCAAATGCGCGAACACATCGCTGCGCACATCAGAGACAACCCGCTCACCAAGCCAGTTAACGAAGTAAAACCGCAGTGAACTGGCCAGCGCCAAAACCAACCCGATCACGATCAACATCCCAAAGTACTGGCCGATTAACGTCTCATCGGTTGCCGCGAAGCCATGGTCTATCATCCGTCGCACGGCGAGCGGCACGCTGAGCATGGCCAGCGCCGAGATCACAAGCGCCGCGCCCGCACCCACCAAAACCCAAGGATGCCGCATCACATAAGGCTTGAGACCCATCAGCGGTTTCAGCGACGGGCGTTTCGCAACAGCTTCATCACCGTTGTTTGTCTTGTGCGTTTTGTTGGTCTTCAAAGGAAACTCTCTAATTCAACACATCGGCATTAGCAGGTTCGGTGCGCGCCCTACACCGCGTGGAGGATGCCTAACCTTCGCAGCTGGGACAAGAAAGTATCTCGCGCAGAGCCGAAAATCCGGCGTTTGAATACAAAACGCCGCAACTTCAATCGATCATACTCCGCCAGGCCCTTGTCTTAAGCGGGAATTCGGATTATCAAGCCCGCCTGGTATCCCAGATATCCGATTATGACGCCCCGGCCACCCTGCGATGGTGTCGCCAGGCGGGACCTTGGAACGGATCATACGATGAAGAAAGACCCAGATTTCCACCCGCATTACCACCAGGTCAAGGTGGTAATGACTGATGGTAGCGAATTCGTCACCTACTCAACCTATGGGCAGGAAGGTGACACAATCACTCTCGATATTGACCCGAATTCCCATCCGGCTTGGACCGGCGGCGACCAGAAGCTGATGGACCGCGGCGGCCGGCTGTCTCGATTCAAGAAAAAATTCGAAGGTTTGTTCTAAGCAAAGGCCGATTCGCCGACGAATAGGACCGACAAACGACTAAGGCCCGGACTTAACCTGGGCCTTTTTGCTTGCCTGCAAGACACTTTGAGGACTGGCTCTTTAGTTGCTGAAAGCCTGACGCAGCAACTGCAATTGCTGGGCAACCGGATTGGCCGTCGAGGGTTCGACGTAATCCTTCGCTTTATCAACGGCCACCCCCCGATCGAGGGTCACAATATGATCATGCAGCGCGAAACTGCGTTCGATCAGATCCTGCAATGCCTCGGGCAGCTCACCGAACCGCTTAATATGTCCGGGCCGGCCGATCGCCTGTAGCTTCACCCGCTCGCGCTTGCGAGACGCCTCTTCCGCATCGATTTCACCCTCTTTCAGGGCCCGCCTGATCAACAACCACGAAGCTAGGTCGAGCAACCGCGTCGTCAACCGCATGCTTTCAGTCGCATAGAGAACAGATAGCGGTGGTTTCAACGCCTTTGAGTCTCGTCGCCCGCAACCGTCAAGGTAGGTAGCAACCTCTTCGACTAACGCCATTCCCTCATGAAACACCGCGTCGAACTTCTGGGAAGCCTCGAACCGCTCACCAAAAGAGATCGTAACGCGATCTTCAAAGGCACTTTCAAGACTCAAAAACTTGCTCATGTTGCACAACGCTACTTCAATTACCGCGAACCTAACCAAAAATACGCTCAAAGCGTAACTCGGCATAGTTAACAAGAAGGCCCAAAAC
>DAOUZE010000189.1 GCA_030665765.1 Filomicrobium sp. | reverse complement strand
GATCAACAACCTTCTCTCTATGGCCAAGGCTCAGAAAATTATTCTGCCCAAAGAAATTCGCCGCGACAAAGTGAAGAACGACAACCCTCGCGAGGCAGTACTCGCGGCTGTCAAACAAAGCGTTACTGACCGCAAAGCCCAGCTGTGAGAAATCGAAATTATTAATTAAGGAATCAATAAGATAATTGGTGGGGATACACCACGTCTATCCGTGCCGATTGCAAACCTGTTGGATTACGTCAAATACGTCAAAGGGGTTTTGCTCTGCCCGAAACAAAACGCGGAAAGCAATACGATCGTGCCCAGAGAGCATAGAGCAAAAAGCAAACGCGAAAAGGTTTGTCGGCACTGGTTACTTGTGCTGATAGCGAGCCTATTCACCGCCTTGTCGATGGGTGCGCAGCCTAGTAAGGCTTCCGACCGCCAGATCGCACAGACCGAACCCATCACCGCGCATCCCCTTGCCAACCGCTTTGATTTCGCCAGCGAAACGTTGCGATCATCCCTGCTGTATCAAAAACGGCGGCCAATTGACCTTGCAACCTCCAAGGGTGGGATATCGGAACTGAATACGCCGACGGATACTCCCCGAACAGTCAGTCGCAATACCGCAGGGGCATCTAAACAGAAACCACTTGGCCACTCCAACGCCTCTCGAACACCGAAGCGATCGAACCACTTGCAGACCCCATACGTAGCCGGATGGAACAAACTTCAGACAGTGCCTTCGGCCGAGGTTTCGCCTAGACCTCGAAGCATTCCGGCGAGACACTCGCCGTTGCCCAACTGGAAAGCGGCCCGTTCAGCGCCATTCGATAGCAAACCAAAAGCGTCCAAAAATACACAGAGAAAGTCGGTCAGGAAGAAGTTCAGGAGACGGACAGCACCTACCAAAACCGCAAAGCGCACCACGAAAAAAAGCGCTCCGTCAGGAACGTGGCGGAAAAGCGCCCTCTTCGACGACTAACAGAGACCGCTGCGCGTGGACGCCGGTCCTGCAGCCCCACGTTCATCGCCCAACTGCACCGCCATCCACACCGACAGCGCCTGTTTGGTCGCCGCCACGTCGTGCACGCGAACGATCTGCACGCCTTGCGCCACCGCCGACAGCGCCGCTGCTATCGATCCAGGAACGCGTGCCGTGGGATCATTAACATCACAGAGCTGCCCAATTAACTTCTTGCGGCTCGCCCCCAAAAGAACCGGCACACCTAGCGTGTGAAATAAGCTCATTGCCGAAAGCACCGCCACGTTGTGATGAAGGTGCTTTCCGAAGCCGATACCGGGATCGACGATCACTTTTTCACGCGGCATCCCAGCCGCCTCGCAGGCGTGCACACGTCGCTCAAGAAAATCGAAAACATCAAGCACAACATCGCCATACTGCGGCTCATCATTCATTGTCTTCGGGTCGCCCTGAGAATGCATGAGCATGACCGGAAGGCCCGTCTCGGCGGCGATCTGCAACGCCTCCGGATCATAGGTCAGGGCAGATACGTCATTCAGAATATCGGCGCCAGCTTCGGCCGCCGCCAGCATCACCCGCCCCTTACGCGTATCAACGGAGATTAGAGCGTCGGTCTTACTCCGTAACGCTTCCAGAACGGGCAAAACCCGGCGCAGCTCTTCCTCCAACGGCACCGTGTCCGAACCTGGCCGCGTCGACTCACCACCGATGTCCAGGATCTCTGCACCCGCTTCCTCAAGCCGGAGCGCATGATCCACCGCTGCCTGCACACCGTCGAACGATCCACCGTCGGAAAAGCTGTCTGGCGTAACATTGACAATGCCCATGATCCGCGGCCGGTCCATCGACAAGCCAGCGATGCGACCTCGCGGCTGCCGCAAGGCTTCGAATAGGTCCGACGCCGCCAACGTCCTTCGTCCCCAGTCGCGCTCGAAGAATTCGCCAAGCGTACAAACGCGCCGCTGTACACCTGCTCCCTGCCGCTCGGTTATTTCCAAGGCGGTGAACGCGAACGGACCGCCCGCCAGCGGGATACCGCCCCAGACTTCGTCTTCCTCGCCATTCTGCTGATTCGCAACAAACCCGACGGGTCTCAGATAGATCGAGCGTTGCATCGGCTTTACCTCCGCTCTTGGCGACAAGAAACGGCCGCGGAGATACCGCGGCCGTGACTAGGAGTTTGTCGTTTGTCGCCGGGTCTGGCAAGACGACAGGCGGATGCCACACCGAAGCCGCTTAACCGGGTTGCGGTTCCATACCGCCAGTATCCGGATCAGGCTCATCGCGCGGCTTAGTCTGACGACCGGCAACTGGCACAGCCGACTCGATCGGGCCGCGGCTGCTATCGTCATCGGTCGGCCGATCGATCTTCTCCCCGCGCAGAATCGCCTTCACCTCTTCGCCCGTGATCGTTTCGAATTCCATCAAAGCCTGCGTGATGGCTTCAAGTTCCTCACGGTCATTGCTCAAAACCTCCCAGGCTTTTTCATAGCCAGCATTGACGATACGACGGATTTCCTCGTCGATCATCCGGGCGGTTTCCTCGCTCATATTCTGGTGCTGCGCTATCGAGTGGCCAAGAAAGACCTCTTGCTGATTCTCATTATAGAGCAACGGCCCAAGCACTTCGCTCATGCCCCACTCGGTGACCATCTTTCGCGCAAGAGTAGTCGCTTGCGAGATATCGCTGGCGGCCCCGGTGTTCAGGTGTTCCTTGCCATAGATAAGCTGTTCGGCAACCCGGCCACCAAAAGTCATGGCAATCTTACCCTCGCACCACTCCTTCGAATAACTGAGTTTGTCACGTTCCGGTAGGCTCATGGTGACGCCGAGCGCGCGGCCGCGCGGAATGATCGTGACCTTGTGCAACGGATCGTTGCCCGGCACCCGGATGTTGACGATCGCATGGCCGGCTTCATGATAAGCGGTCGCGAGTTTCTCTTCCTCGGTCATAGCCATCGAGCGTCGTTCCGACCCCATCATCACCTTGTCTTTGGCGTCCTCGAACTCCGATTGCGTCACAAGCCTTTTGTTTCGTCGAGCCGCCAGTAGCGCTGCTTCATTGACCAGGTTGGCAAGATCCGCGCCAGAAAAGCCAGGTGTACCCCGCGCAATGACCCGCGGCTCGATGTCCGGCGCCACAGGCACCTTGCGCATATGTACGCGCAAGATCTTCTCGCGGCCAACAACATCAGGTAACGGCACGACAATCTGACGATCGAAGCGGCCTGGTCGCAGCAGAGCCGGATCGAGAACATCGGGACGGTTCGTTGCGGCAATTATAATGATACCTTCGTTAGCTTCGAAGCCGTCCATCTCGACCAGCAACTGATTGAGTGTCTGCTCGCGCTCGTCATTGCCACCACCAAGTCCCGCACCACGATGTCGACCTACGGCATCGATCTCGTCGATGAAGATGATGCATGGAGCATTCTTCTTGGCCTGTTCGAACATGTCGCGAACGCGGCTGGCGCCGACGCCGACGAACATTTCGACGAAATCCGAGCCGGATATCGTGAAGAAAGGCACGTTGGCTTCGCCGGCGACCGCGCGCGCGATTAGCGTCTTACCGGTCCCCGGAGGACCGACCAGCAAACAACCGCGCGGGATACGTCCACCTAAACGCTGAAATTTTTGCGGATCGCGAAGAAATTCGACGATCTCCTGCAGATCCGACTTCGCTTCATCGACCCCCGCGACATCTTCAAAAGTCACCCGGCCATGCCGTTCCGTCAAAAGCTTCGCACGTGACTTACCAAAACCCATGGCACGGCCTGAGCCCGACTGCATTTGACGCATAAAGAATATCCACACTGCGATTAACAGCAGCATCGGAAACCAATTCAACAACACGCTCAGGATTGACGGCACATCTTCATCGCGCGGCGCAACCTTGAACTTCACGTTCTTCTGCCGCAGGCGCTCAACAAGCCCCGGATCCTCCGGAGCGTAAGTCTCAAATGTGGCGCCGCTATCGCCCAATTTACCGGTAATGCGTTTACCCGAGATCGTCGCCTCGGTGACATTGCCTGCATCAACCGCCGTCAGAAACTCCGAGTAGGTGATTTCCTCTCCACGCCGGCTCTCGGCAGTGTTGTTATTGAACATATTGAACAACACGGCTAGCAACACCAGGATCAACACCCAGACAGCAAGCTTCTGAAAGTTTGAATTCATCTTAGTCCCTCAAAGCCCGGTGGGTCCGGGCGGACAAATCGCACCGCAGCGCTGGCGGCACATGTTGTAGCGTTAAGATAGGCGTCGCCTCTGGCTTTGCCAAGTTCTTGAGGCCAACCCTCGGCCGGGTGAAGAGTTTAGCACGGCATCGGATCTGCAACCGAGATGCTATTTTTACGATTAATCAGTGCTGATCGGATGTGCGGCAAACCCTGTAAAGACGGCGTCATAACCGTCTTTTTCCGAAAAGCACCACTTCGACCAAGCATCAATAACCTTCCCGGACGTCTCGCTTTTTGGCAACCAAACGTCAAGAAAAGGTAGCCCAATCAGGTCATCTGATCGCCAGATCGCCGGCAAAGTCGCCATAGCGGCAGCCTTCAATCCCAACTCATCCAATCCATCGACAGCACGCTTGAGCCGCGCCCAGCCGTCGGCCCCAAGAGCTCCGACCTCTGCTGGTCGCGCATCAGCTTCCGCCGTCACACGGAATCGACCTCCGTCCCATTCGATTGAATTGCCGGGTACGAGTGCAACCCGATCGAGACCATAACCCTGTCCTTCACGATAGACCTGGATCGAACCACCGCCGAAATCGCCCGAAAGCTCGATCCGGCAACCACCGAGTGTTGAACCTTTGAAACGTCCCTCCTCGCCCAGCAGCAGCCCCCAGAGCCGCTCGACCTGCGAAAGCCTCGCAGCCCGCGACGCACCACCGAACGCCGCCAGGACGCGCTGTAGCAGCCGCACACCCGCATATTGACCGCGAGACACGAACCGCCAGGTCTCAATTTCCGCGAATAGGCCCTCATTCCACGAAACAATATCCCGCTCCCAGCAACGTTCGAAGGCCATAAATGAATCTTGCGCCGCCCTCAGTCGGCTTGCACTTCGCGCAATCCCCTTGGCGGTAACACCAAGCCCACGCAGATCTTCAAGTGCACTCCGGATACGCACACGTTCGAAGCCACAATCAGCGTTGCTGTGATCCTCCCTCCAAGTTGCCCCTATTGCCTTTAAAGTCGCCCGCAGTCTGGCTTTAGGTACAGACAATAACGGACGCACCAAATGCGTCCCGATCGAGTAGGGCCGACCACGTCCGGGGCCAATCTCGAGCCACTGGTGTTCGAACATTCCCCCAAGACCGACGACTCCGCTTCCTCGCGCTAACCTCATCAACACAGTCTCGGCCTGATCGTCGAGATGATGCGCCATGACGATATGCCGTTTCGCAACGTCCTCGTCCTTCAATCCGAAATCGACCAAACGCCGCCTTTCGGCATCCAGAAGCTCCAGAATTAGCCGGTGACGCAGCTTGCGCGCCCACTCCTGAATACCTGTTTCCGGCGGTGATTCATCGGATTTTAGAATTTGATTTGGAAACCCAAGTCGTTTCGCCTCGTCGGCGACGAACTGCGCCTCCTCCGCGGCCTCCGGCCGCAAGCCATGATCGACGCTCAGCACGACGATCGGCGCTAATCCACCCATGGCCGACAGATCTTCACGAGTAGCAACGCCCCGTAGCCATGCAGGCATCGGCATATGTTCTGGGCGGGGCTCGCGGCGCTGCTGGGCATCCCATTTCCCTGAACCGAACCGTCGAACCTGGCGACGATCGGCGGCCCACTCCGCAAGCAGATGCATTAGTGCCATACTGTCGGCACCACCCGAGACGCATACCGCTAAACGACAACGCCCAAGCCCCGTGAACAGCCGTTCCCGTTCTTCCGCGAAAATTGGTAATGCGTCGTCCTGATCTTCAGACATCCATGATCAACACAGACTCAAGCGGAGCTCAACATCGCGCCCGGCGCTGCTCTTTAGCAGCCCGACGTTGGATATGCTCTGGCGCATTTGGAAACCTTGATGAAAGCTCCGCATATGACGAGCAAGCTGCGTCCCGCTGTCCCAGGCGATCCAATGACATCGCTAGCTTGAGCAAGCTGTCCGGCGCCTTGGTGCTCTTCTGGTGCTTTTCGTAGCCTTCCAAAAAGGCCGTTGCCGCCGTCTTGTATTCGCCCCGCAGATAATGCGTTTCGCCAAGCCAATACTGCGCATTTCCTGACAGCTGATGCTCTGGATGCTGCGTCAGGAAATCTCGAAACGCTACCTCGGCGGCTCCGTAATCCTGCTGCAGAAGAAAACTGTAGGCCTTCTCGTACATCTCTTTAGCATCGCCGCCGGAAAGCAAACCTCCAATGCCATCGTCACGTCCGCGTGTCACGGTTGTCGAGCCAAAGCCCCCAAACGAATCCGAGTCGTTGAGATTCTGCGAACTGACGGGCGCCTGTGGTGCTGTCGCATAGGTGCGGCCAACCGGCTGCAGACTGCCTCCGCGGCGCCCAGAAGACACTTGGCGGACTTCCCGCGACAACTGCTCCAACTGCGCGGTCAACGCCCGAATCTGCGTTTCAATCCCATCAAGACGCGCATTATCCGACAAACCGCCGCCACCATAACCGCCACCCGCACTCGGCGGAGGTGCATAACTTGGACCAGCACTATCCGACTTCATAGTCTCCAGCGTGCCAACAACGACCTGCATATCGACTAGCTGCTCTTCAAGCTGACGCACGCGTTTGGCCAGTGCCGACTTGTCCTGGGCCATAGCCACTGGCAGCCCAAGCAACGCAACGGCAACCGCCACACCAGCAAGAGCACGCACAGTTGTCCACGGGTTTGCCACATCAATCACCATGTCGCGTATCTTCTCCCGTTTCGCTTCGACTAGTTCGCACCACCTGATACCTAGGAAACCGGCGCGTTATCCATTGTTGCAATCCTTGATTGACCTTCTTCGCCAACCTCACTCCGTTACGC
>DAOUZE010000356.1 GCA_030665765.1 Filomicrobium sp. | reverse complement strand
GCAGTTTCTTGGCTTGCTCGTGTCTCTACAATTTGGAGATGTGTGCGGGCCAAGAGCGGTAAATGGTCGGAGCGGGGAGATTTGAACTCCCGACCCCCAGTCCCCCAGACTGGTGCGCTAACCAGGCTGCGCTACGCTCCGACGGAACACTTCTTCTGCATCGTTCGTACCGGTAGGTCAATGCTTCCTGCTTGGCGGGAACAATGGCCATGATGGTGGTGAACGCGAATGTGTGTGCGGGCGCCGGATTTGGACGATGGTGAACCAGCACTTAAATTTTCTGCTTTGATAGCGACGGCTGATTGTGGGAGTCTCAAGTTCGGTGCTGACCGGCGTTGCGGGTTCTGGTCCGAGCTTTCTTGGCCGGCGGCGTGCCAAGCAAGGCGTTACGGCAGGCCTGAAGTTCTGAAATGGCGCGGCTCAGGGCCTCGACGGCGTCGGTGTTCAGCTCGGCCACATCGAGTTTAGGAGCCGCACGGCCGGCTGACGGTTTAGATCCCGTTAACTTCTTGGCTGCGGCGGTTGGTTTGGTCGTTGGCTTTTTGGAATTTGCGATAGCTGTAAGCTTGCCAGTTTTTTTTCGTTTCGTGTTGGTCGGTGCGGCACCAGTCTGCTTGACGGACTCGACACCGCGTTCGCGAAGAATTTTTTGAACGCCTTTGATGGTGTAGGCCTCGGCATGCAGTAGATGGCAAATTCCCTTAAGCAGCGCCAAATCCTCGGGCCGATAGTATCGGCGGCCGCCTCCTCGCTTCATTGGCTTTATCTGCGGGAACTTCATTTCCCAAAAGCGCAATACATGCTTGGGGACGTCCAGCTCGTCGGATACTTCGCTGATGGTCCGGAACGCCGATGGCGCTTTGCTCATAATGGATCCTGTCCGCGTATCGATTTCATGAGTGGGGTGCTGTTCGCCGAGCGTCATTTTCCACGGGGGCTTGATCAACAAGGGCAGCAGTGGAATGCTTCGTCGCTTCAGGCAGACACACACTCAAATTCAGTAAACTGAACGTAGACGGGAGACGCGGATGCATGTCGCGCCCGAAGGCAAAACCCAACATTTGGGCCAACCGATTATCCCCCAACCTCAGGTGCATTAAACCACGAGCAATCGCCTCCTGGACAATGGCTTCAGGAGCTTTCCTCAGATATTTTTCAAGCAGAGGAAAACGGCATGATCCGGGCGAGGCTACTTATGCGCTGAGTGCTGGGCAGCGTGCTGAGCGACAGCACTGGCCGATGCTCGCCGGGGGAACTGGCTACTCGGCAGCGTTGGGTTGCTGCATGCTAGTATTGATGCGTTGTTTCATGATGTTACTGGGGCGGAACACCAGCACTCTGCGAGGCGTAATCGGCACTTCCTCACCGGTCTTAGGGTTGCGCCCGATGCGCTCACCCTTCTCTCGTATACCAAAGGAGCCGAACGACGAGAGCTTTACGGGTTTCCCTTCCGCAAGGCAGCTGGAAATCTCTTTCAGAACCAATTCGACAAGTTCTTGTGATTCGTTCCGCGGCAGACCGACCTGGCGCACGACCGCCTCGGCCAAATCGGCTCTTGTCAACGTCTTGCAGGTCATTGGTCGTGGGCCTCCCAGGAGAAATTTCTGGCATTTAAATGCTAGTTGGGATAACGCGTGCGGTCAACGAGAGAGTTCTGCAACCACCTGATATTGCGTGAGAATTCTTAGTTGACGGCTCGGCGTTTTGGCATGATATGTATTTTTCGAGTAATTACCAGCGAACGAGCAGTGCACCCCATGTAAATCCGCCACCCATGGCCTCAAGCAAGACGAGCTTGCCCTCAGTCAATTTGTGCTGTTCGAAGGCATGATTGAGGGCAAGCGGGATGGACGCAGCCGATGTGTTGCCATGCTTGTCGAGGGTGATGATGATGCGCTCGGGGGGCACATCGAGTTTCTTTGCGATTCCGTCCAAGATTCGTTTGTTAGCCTGATGTGGAATAAACAAGTCAATCTCGTCGGCGGCGTAGCCGGATGCCAGCAAGGTTTCCTCGATGATCCCGGAGATTTTCTGGATTGCATGGCGAAACACTTCGCGGCCGTTCATGCGTAGGTGCCCCACCGTCTTGGTGCTGCTAGGGCCCCCGTCGACGTAGAGAAGGTCCTCAAATCTGCCGTCGGAGCGAAGACGCGAGGCGATGATGCCGCGATCGTTGCGGTCTCCGAGCTGGGGTTGGGCTTCGAGGACCACTGCGCCGGCACCGTCACCGAACAATACGCATGTGGACCGATCTTCCCAATCGAGGATGCGTGAAAAAGTTTCCGAACCGATTACGAGGGCACGACGGGATTGCCCGGCTTTAAGGAAATTGTCGGCGCAGACGAGTGCGTAGACGAAGCCCGAGCAGACGGCCTGGATGTCGAATGCGGCCCCCTTGGTGATGCCGAGCATACTTTGTATGCGGACGGCGGTTGCGGGAAACGTGCGATCAGGTGTGGCGGTGGCGCAAATAATGAGATCAATATCGATAGGGTCTATGCCGGCCCGGATCATGGCTTGACGGGCCGCAGCAACGCCAAGATCGGCGGTTGTCTCACCATCCTCTGCGATGTGACGCTGGTGGATCCCTGTGCGCTCGACGATCCAGTCATTAGTGGTCTCGACAAACTCGGCGAGATCGTCATTTGTCATTATCCGCGCGGGTAAGTGCGCGCCGATACCCCTAATTATCGAGCGAATGACTGCCACTGGGTCCTCTTTTGGCTCATTATTTACCGGTTTTCGTCAATCTTGCCGAGGTCTGCGGATCGCCCCGAGTAATTTGCTGTTATTGTCGACAGTGCTGATTGGCACTCCCGCACTGAGTGTCAACAGGGCTTCGTCGAATTGCAAGCGGCCGTTGGTCGAGGTCGTGTGGTGCATCATTCCGCAGCGTCTTGACCGATGCGATGATGGAACGTGTCGAGATCTGCGGCAAGGCGCTCGATTAGGCCCGTCTGAGCCATCTCGTAGCCAAGATCGACGGCACTTGCAAAACCAAGTGCGTCGGTTCCGCCGTGGCTCTTGATCACGATGCCGTTTAAACCAAGGAAAGTGCCGCCATTCACGCGGCGCGGGTCCATTTTGTAACGGAGCACGCGGAAGCCACCGCGGGCCAGCGCAGCACCGATTCTTGAGAACCAGGTCCGTCGCATAGCGTCCTTTAGATAACGACCTATTTGCTTGGCTGTACCTTCCGCCGTTTTAAGGGCGATATTGCCAGCAAAACCTTCAACGACTACGACGTCAACGGATCCCTGTCCGATCTGGTCGCCTTCGATGAAGCCGCGGTAGTCCAGGGGCAGGCCAGTAGTTTGTTTGAGCCAGGCGTGGGCTTGGCGGACATCTTCGTCGCCCTTGATCTCCTCGACACCGACGTTGAGCAAACCAACGGTCGGATTCTCAATGTGGAAGAGGGCGCGAGCCATCGCGGCCCCCATTAAGGCAAAATCGGCCAACTGCCGGGCGCTGGCGCCGATGTTGGCGCCTACGTCGAGGACGATGCATTCTGAATTGATAGTCGGCCACAATGCCGCGATGACGGGCCGTTCGATCGCCGCCATGGGGCGCAAGATGAGTTTTGACATGGCCATCAGCGCGCCGGTATTGCCAGCTGAGACAGCGACGTGGGCTTCGTCCCTTTTAACCGCAGCGATGGATTCCCACATGCTGGAACCCTTGCCCCGGCGCAGAGCCTGGCTCGGCTTTGCGTCCATGGCAATAACGGTTTCGGTGTCGACAATGCGGCTACGTTTT
>DAOUZE010000530.1 GCA_030665765.1 Filomicrobium sp. | reverse complement strand
TTCATTGATGCCGATCAATTGCATCGTGCGGTTCCGCCCATGATCCCGCAAAGCGGTCTTCTTGTGTCGCGTCAAGAAACGCATTGGCACGGATCAGCCCCAACCCCATGTCGCGATCGAACTTACCGGCATGTGGCAACGAGCTAACTGACAACGCCTATTAAAAGTACAAGAATTCTGCCTATGCTTCCGCTTAACACTTTGCTCGAAATTCAAGGATCAAAATCATGAGCGTGAGGAACCTAGACCGCCTCTTCGCCCCTCGGTCGGTCGCACTTATTGGTGCAAGCTCGAAACCGGGTTCTATGGGCGCGACGGTCATGCATCGGTTGATGTCGTCGGGGTTCAAGGGAATTATCCAACTCGTCAATCCGAAGTACGCCGAAATTGATGGAACACCGTGCTTTGCCAAGATCTCTGATCTATCAACACCTCCCGATCTCGGCATCGTGGTGACGCCCCCGCAAACCGTGCCAAGCCTAATCCACGAACTCGGCGAAGCAGGTGCCCGCGCGGCGGTGGTGGTCACGGCGGGCCTCAACGGCGACAATGGATTGCGCCAGAGGATGCTGGATGCCGCGCAGCCCTATTGCCTGCGCATCCTCGGTCCAAACTGCCTCGGGCTGCAAGTCCCAGACATCGGTCTCGACGCCAGCTTCTCACACCTGACACCACGCGCCGGCAAGCTCGCATTACTCTCCCAATCCGGCGCGATCGTCGTGGCCATGCTGGACTGGGCCGAGGCCCGCGGGATCGGATTTTCGGTCGTCGCCTCGTTAGGTGACATGGCTGATGTCGACACAGGTGATTTGCTGGACTACCTCGCCGGCGATTACCACACGCGTGCGATACTCATGTACATGGAACAGGTAACTGATGCGCGCAAGTTCATGTCGGCGGCGCGCTCGGCCGCAAGGACCAAACCCGTTATTGCAGTGAAGGCCGGTCGCTCGGAGGAGGCAGCACGCGCTGCAGCCTCCCATACTGGAGCGCTTGCCGGCCAGGATTCCGTCTACGACGCGGCCTTCCGGCGCGCAGGCATTCTCCGTGTCGAAGAGCTGGAAGACCTCTTCGGCGCTGCCGAAGCGATGGCTCGCCACAGGCCCTTGGCCTCCGACAGGCTGGCAATCTTGACCAACGGTGGCGGCGCCGGAGTGCTCGCCGCCGACGCACTAGCGGAAACCGGGGCGCGATTTGCCAACCTATGTGAGGCAACCATGACGAAGCTCGACGCAGTGTTACCGCCAACATGGTCCCACGGCAATCCCGTCGACATCATCGGCGACGCCGATGCGAAGCGTTACGAAGACGCCTTGCGCACTTTGATGCAGGATCCGGAGTCGGATGCGGTTTTGGTGATGAATTGTCCGACGGGGCTGGCATCCTCCACTGATATCGCCAAGGCAATCGTTGCGGTTGATGAAGAAAACACAAACGGAGCACGGCGAGCCAAGCCGATACTGGCAAATTGGCTCGGTGAGGCCAATGCGCAAGCCGGAACAGCGATAATGGCGCCGGCGGGCATCCCAGTCTACCGCACACCCGCCCAGGCGGTTCGCGGCTTTTCGTATTTAGCGGAACAATCAAAAGCACAGAAAGCGCTGATGCGCACGCCGCCGAGTATTCCCGGCGACTTCGAGCCTGATCGCA
>DAOUZE010000524.1 GCA_030665765.1 Filomicrobium sp. | reverse complement strand
AACGCCTTGCGGAACTGACCACGGAATTCAACCAGAACGTCCTTGCCGACGAGCAGAGCTGGCATATGGAGCTTCGCGGCGATGACGACCTGGCCGGTCTACCGGATGGGTTTCGCACCAGCGCCCGACGGGCGGCAGTCGACCTTGGACTTGAAGGCGAGGATGTGTATGCCATTACGTTGGCGCGGTCCAGTGTCGAAGGCTTTCTGACGTTCTCCAGCCGTCGCCATCTACGCGAAGAAGCGTGGCGGGCCTGGGCCAATCGCGGCGCCAACGGGGGCAACACCGACAATCATGCCCGGCTCTCCGAGATTGTTCAGCTCCGCGCTGAAATGAGCAAGCTGATGGGGTTCGATACGTACGCCGACTACGTGCTCTGCGATACCATGGCAAAAACGCCATCCGCGGTGAGCGATCTACTGCAACGGGTTTGGAAGCCGGCGCAGGCGCGGGCGCTCGAAGAGCGGGATGCGCTATCTGAACGGGCTCGCGATGAAGGCAGCAATACTCCAATCGAGACATGGGACTGGCGTCACTACGCTGAGAAAGAGCGCAAGTCACGCTACGACATCGATGAAAGTGTGTTGCGTGGCTATCTGCAACTTGACCAGATCGTCGCGGCAGCTTTCGATACCGCAGACAAGCTGTTCGGTGTGAAGTTCAAAGAGATCGACAAGGTGCCGCGCTATCATCCAGATGTACGCGTTTGGGAGGTCACGGATAGGAATGGCGATCATATCGCCGTCTTCATGGGCGACTACTTCGCACGCTCCGGCAAACGCTCCGGCGCCTGGATGTCGAGCTTCCGCACCTCCCATAAGCTGGGATCAAAACCGGCTCGACCAATCGTCGTCAACGTCATGAATTTCGCGCGTGGCGCCGATGGAGAACCAACTCTTCTTTCCTGGGATGATGCACGCACGCTGTTCCACGAATTCGGGCATGGACTGCACGGCATGCTGTCGCAGACGACCTACCCGTCGCTTGCCGGAACGGCCGTGGCGCGCGATTTCGTCGAGCTACCATCGCAGCTTTACGAGCACTGGCTTGGTGAGCCGCAGGTGCTGGAGCGTTTCGCCCAACACTACAAAACCGGCAAGCCAATGCCGAAATCGATGATGAAGAAGCTGCAAAAGGCGGAAACCTTCAATCAGGGTTTTACCACGGTTGAGTATCTTGCCTGTGCGCTTGTGGATATGGAGCTGCATGCTCAGAATGAACGCCAAGCCGAGGACCTCGACATCGCTGAATTCGAGCGCGAAGCGTTGACTGAAATCGGGATGCCGCACGAAATCATCATGCGCCACCGGTTGCCGCATTTCATGCACATCTCCGGCGGATACGCTGCTGGATACTACAGCTATATGTGGTCGGAGGTGATGGATGCCGACGCCTTCCAGGCGTTCGAGGAAGCCGGCGATATCTTCGACAAGAAAACCGCGCGGCGTCTAAAACAGCATATCTATTCGGCCGGCAACTCGCGCGATCCTGAAACTGCCTGGATGGCTTTTCGCGGGCGACCGCCAGAGGTCAAAGGACTGTTGAAGAAGCGTGGATTTGCATAAGACACCGGTATTACACACGTGAGTAACTCTTCGATTATCGTGCCGCCGGAATGGTCCCCGCAAGCGGCGGTCTGGACGGCTTGGCCGGCGGACCCTCAGGAATGGAACGGCGACCTTGAAGCGCCGCGTCGCGACGTGGCGGCAATGGTTATCGCGCTCGCAGACGGCAACCGCGTGCG
>DAOUZE010000471.1 GCA_030665765.1 Filomicrobium sp. | reverse complement strand
GCGAACGCATCGAATCGAGGCGGAAGTCTTCATCTTGCGCGTTGAGAGCGTAGGCGATGCGGCCGGCTTGGTCGCGAAACGGTAGGAGTTCGGGTGCTTGGTCGACGAACTGCGCGTTCTTTAACGCTTCCTGGGAGTTCGCCGACAGGGCAAAGGCAAGCAGTTCGCGGGCGACCCGGGAGCGAGGTTGTCCCTTTGTGTAGAAATAGAGTCGGCGCGCTAATGGGAATTCCTCGGTCTTGGCGGAGAAGATCGAGGGTTTGGAGGTCAAGCCGCAGCTTTGCTCGATATTGAGTGCTTTGGCGCCACGCACGTAAGCCATCATGGTGATACCGATCCCGCTGGGATCAGCGGCGACCGCGTCGGACCATTCAATGGCCGTTGGAAGACGCTTGGCGTCGGAGGTTATTGACAATCCGCGGGGTTTCAGCAGGGTATCCTCGAAGGCCGTCCATGTGCCCATGCTGTAAATCGGTGCGTAGACGTTTATTTTTCCAGGAGGCTGGCCGAGTTCACCCCAATCGGTGATTTGTCCCGCGAAGATCTGAGCGATGCGATCGAGCGAAAGCGAGATCGATGTGTTTTCACGGTTTACCAGGACGACCAGTGCATCGAGAGCGAAGACGTGCTCGTTGCCGCTGGCGCGCATGTTGAAGCCCTGGGCTGTGAAGCGGCCAGCTTCGCCGTCGTTGATTGGGCGGCTCGACCAGACGAGATCAGCTTTGCCGCTGTGCAGTGCCTCAAAGCCTGCTGGACCACCGCGTCGCATAATCGTCACGCGTCCGGTTTCGTTGCCAGCGCTGCCGGTGAGTGTGAAGACCAGATCACGGTCATCCTGACCGACGGACTTTTCAAGGCTCAGTCCGTTGTTGGCTGCATAGGATGCGATCAGTTCCGGCATGAACTGGGTGCCGATGGCGCTGCCGCCGATAAAGGTTGCCTCGCCCAGTCCACCTACACCGGATGGTCCCAAAAGTGCGGTGCTGGATCGGGGAATGCCGCCTCCGGCGGTCGGACATCCGTTGCCGACACACTCGTAGCGGCTGCTATTGATCTCGAGCAACCCGAGTTCGGGTGATTTGATGATGTAGTTTGCACCGTCGAAGGCCTTTAGTTCGCCTTTGATCTCGAAGCCACCGCCCTTCATGCGCAGCGTTATCTCACCGGCGATCGGCGCATCTGAAACAAACACCAGTGCAGAAACAACCGCCAGAAATTTTACGACTGCGGCCTTCCTAACCATTACCAACATCCACCCGTTCAGACGATCCCCACTTCTCTGGGCACGATCGGCAAAAGTTGAGCTTTTTTGCGGCAAAAGCAGTGCTGCCATTCAATTTGGCAGCTATTAATCGTCATCGGCCACGGCGCTGAGCGTCGTCGAGGCCTGCGAACCGGGACCGTGTGACGTCCGGGGCTGATGGCCAGCTTGTCGGCGCCTGTTTGCTCAAATGACGGAGGTTAAAAAAAATGCGACTAATCCGCTTCGGCGCAGCTGGAAGCGAGAAACCCGGGATCGTCGATGCCGACGACCGGGTGCTGGATGTTTCGCATGTTGCCGCCGATTATTGCGGCGACGGTCTCTCACCGGAGGCGCTCGATAAGTTGAGGCAGCTTGATCCGGCCAGTCTCCCTGTCGTCGCATCTGGCGTTCGCATCGGTCCGCCGGTGGGATATGTTCGTAATTTCATCGGCATCGGTCTGAACTACGCCGACCATGCTGCCGAGGCTGGGCTTCGTATTCCGCGGGAGCCGGTAATCTTCAACAAGTCCGGAAACTGCATTGTTGGACCAAACGACGATGTCATGATGCCGCGGGATTGCCAGAAGCTGGATTGGGAGGTCGAGCTTGCTTTCGTGATTGGCAAGCGCGCCCGCTATGTTGAGGAGGCTGAGGCCGTCTCGTACATCGCCGGGTACTGCATCTGCAATGATGTCTCAGAACGCCACTTCCAGACCGAGCGGTCTGGGCAATGGACCAAGGGCAAATGCTGCGAGACATTCGGGCCTCTTGGACCGTGGCTTGTGACCCCTGATGCACTGGACATCGATAATCTCAGCCTTTGGCTTGAAGTCAACGGTGAGCGGCGGCAAACTGGTTCGACGGCGAGCATGATCTTCAAGATCCCGTACACTCTGGCTTACGTCTCGCAGTTCATGGTGTTGGAGCCTGGTGATGTTGTCACCACGGGCACGCCGCCGGGTGTGGCTCTTGGCATGGAAGAGCCGAAGTGGCTGCAAGCTGGAGACGTGATGCGGCTTGGCGTCGACGGTCTCGGCGAACAGCTGCAGACGGTTGTTACGTTTCAGTCCTAGTGTGCTGCCAGGGTAATAAAGGCGGTCCGATTGGTGCGGACCGCGCCGGTTGCGGTTGGGCGTTGGACCGATCTGTTAGTAGCTCTGGCGTACCTTGGCCTTGTGCTGCTGATAGCGCATCGACTTGCGGGTCTTGGTCCACTTTTTTGCGTCGAGATTGTCGGCCGCGGTGGCACTTTGCTGCTCGAGCTGTTCGAGCTCCTTGAGTGC
>DAOUZE010000216.1 GCA_030665765.1 Filomicrobium sp. | reverse complement strand
TCGCGATCATCTTAAGCTCATCGAGTAGTTCGATCTGCGCGCGGCGAATGGGCACCTTGTTGCATATGGCAATATCGGCGTCCTTCAAGCGTTCGACCACTTGCTCTGGCTGTGTCCGGTCATATTCAACCCAGTCATGCTTGAAGCTGGGCTTGCGTAGATTTACGGAAGGGCCGATTGTCCCCCGATCAAGGAATACGATGCGCGTCATTTCCTACCTGCTGCAGTGATTGTTTTGGATTGGCGAGCTTGGTGTGCAGCTCCGACGGACTGAACACAGTGAAGTCTTAGTGTAACATTCGATTAACCGCTAGTGTGTCCGTCATCAAAGATTTCGGGGCGCGCAAGCGTCTGAGTTAAGAGTTTTCGACCCATTAGTGGTGCAATCACGCTGCCGATTTGAAGTGGTCGCGGCGGCGTTGTTCAATGGTGCGGCGGGCGTTGTCACATTGAGCAAAATTGGCCCAATATGGACGATCAACCGGCAGGCTAAGCCTCTGAAATCCCATGCGTCAAAATCAGCGGCTGCCGGCAAATTCCAGTTAATCAGACTTAATGTTACAACACCCTCAGCAGTATCCATCCAAAGTTTCTGGTCGGCGATAGAGCCCAATGCCCATGATCCTTGCACCTTTGGAATCTCTACCCCACGCTCTGGTGTGATGTAGAACCCAGTTGGATCAATGGGCTTGAAGTCTCTCGTACTATAGGCCCCGAGCATGCCGCTATTGCCTGGCAGCTCAACCGATATTGAAATAGAATGGCTTCAGGCCAAGGAGGCAGGAAAGATTAGGTGTGTGCCGCTGAAAGGCTCGCGCTGAGTTCGGACCCAGATACAAAAATGAAAAAAGATCAGCAATTTAATATCGCATACTTCATCTTCGCGGCGCTTTTGGTTCTAATCATTCAAAATGTTCTGGTTAGCTATCAGGCCATTGAGCGTATTCCGTACAGTGAGTTTCTCGCACTTGTTCAAAGTGAAAAGGTCACTGACGTCGTAATAAAAGAGACGACAGTCACTGGGACACTCAAAGAGCCGATAAATGGACACACCAAGTTTATTACAGAAAAAGTTGAGCCAGAACTCGCCAAGAACCTTAGCGAAAAGGGTATCGAGTTTACGGGCGGCACCGAGGTCACGCTTTTCGGGCAAGTCCTCTCTTGGCTGATGCCAATCCTATTCTTTGTTGCGATCTGGTATTTCTTGCTGCGTGGTGTCTTCGCCCGTCAAGGTTTCGGCGGCATGATGAATGTCGGGAAATCGAAAGCGAAGGTTTACGTCGAGAAGGAGACAGGTGTCACATTCGACGATGTTGCAGGGGTTGATGAGGCTAAGAAAGAGCTTCAAGAGGTTGTTTCCTTTCTTCAGGATAAGGAGACCTTTGGAAAGCTTGGCGCACGAATGCCCAAAGGCATACTTCTTGTTGGCCCACCGGGAACTGGCAAAACACTCCTTGCCCGCGCTGTGGCGGGCGAGGCGAAGGTTCCGTTCTTCTCGATCGGGGGGTCCGAGTTTGTGGAGATGTTCGTGGGCGTTGGCGCAGCACGGGTTCGAGACCTCTTCGAGCAGGCGCGAGAAGTTGCCCCTTGCATAATCTTTATCGATGAGTTGGATTCCTTGGGTCGCGCCCGCGGCGGGGCATCCTACGGCGGCGGTCACTCCGAAAAAGAGCAAACGCTCAACCAGCTGCTCAATGAGCTTGATGGCTTTGACCCGAGAGAGGGGATCGTGCTCCTCGCGGCCACAAACCGTCCTGAAGTATTAGACCCAGCATTGAAACGTGCAGGACGGTTCGACCGCCAAATAGTCGTAGATCGCCCCGATCGTGTCGGCCGTTCTGCCATTCTGAAAGTACACATCAGAAAAATTCAGGTAGACCCATCCTTAGACGTGGACAAGATTGCAGGCATCACAATTGGTTTCAGCGGTGCTGATCTCGCTAACCTCGTGAATGAGGCAGCTATCGTCGCAACTCGTCGAGGCGGCAAACAAGTTGCGCTGGATGATTTTACTCACGCGGTTGAAAGGATCATCGCTGGCACCGAGCAGGCAACGCGCCTTATAAACCCAAAGGATCGGCAGCGGGTTGCCTACCATGAAATGGGGCATGCGCTTGCAGCAACCAATCTTCCTGGAGCGGACCCGGTTCACAAGGTCTCTATAATTCCGCGCTCGATCGGCGCTCTTGGCTACACGTTGACACGTCCCACGGAGGATCGCTTTCTCATTACGACGGAAGACCTCAAGAACCGAATGGTCATGTTGTTGGCTGGGCGCGCTGCCGAGCAACTCACTTTCGGTGAAATCACAACGGGTGCAGCTGACGATCTCGTTAAGGCAACGGATATTGCTCGCCAGATTGTCACCCGCTTCGGCATGACGACTGATGTAGGGCAGGCAGTCCTAGAAAAGCAGAGCGAAAGCTTTCTTGGAGATGCATCAGCCGGGAATGGATCGGCGAAGGACTATTCAGAAGCGACAGCTCGCGAAATCGATTTGGCAGTGCGCGAGCTAATTGATGAGGCTTATGGACGAGCGATGGACTTGCTCACATCTCACGCAGGAGATCTTGGTCGTGGTGCGGAGCTACTGCTTGAGCGCGAGACGATTACACCCGACGACTTTACTCCTCTGCAACGAAGCGCAAAGGGCACCTCAATGGCGGCCGAATAGGTCAAACAAGCATATTGCCCACCGGTTCTAAGACGACACATTGGAAAAGTGCTGGATAAGATAGTTGTTTAACGCCGCTCGAGTGAACTCAGATGAGTGGACAGGCTTTGCTCCTGCCAGAGATGTCCGGCATGTGGACAAAGCCGACTTCGGCGACTTTCGCCAAGGTGCCAGTTCTCATGTCCGCAGTCAGCCGAAAAGCAGACATTACTTGTCGGTTAGACGCCTCGCCGGCTCCCGGGACTGTATGATGTCACGGGGGGCAGCGGTTGGCGACGAGCCCAATTGGAAATGGGCGACGATTAGCAAGACGTCTTGCGAAGACGCATTGGTCTTCTAAATGCATTTGTAGCAAATGCTTGCATTATGAGGTCATGGTATGAATGCCGACGAACGCAGCCAAATCACAAGCTTGTTTGATCGCATGAGGAAATTCGGCGGGATCGAAAAGGATGTTGCTGCCGCCGGACTGATCAATGAGGAGGTGCGCCGCAACCCGGACGCGCCATACCTCTTGGCGCAGTCAGTGCTAGTGCAAGAACAGGCTCTCCAGCGGGCGGAAGCTCGCATCCGCGAGTTGCAAAATGACTTGCACGAAGCCCAGGCCCTAGCACCTGAGACAATGGCGCGTTCGTCTCAGACCTCTTCGAGCACCGCGCGCAATACGCGTTCGGCAAGTGTTCCTTCGGCTGGTGCCCCTCGAAACTATCCGAGTGATCGCGCCTCCGCCGGCGGTGGTTTTATGGCTCAAGCCCTATCAACTGCGGCAGGCGTCGCAGGCGGCATGCTGCTGGCGAGTGGCATCTCGAGCCTGATTAGCGGCGATAGCGCCAGCGCCTCACAGGACGCAAGAACGGCGACGGACAGCGCTGCTTCAAGTCACGCCCCGACAGAAAACGCCTCAGCCGGAAACGAAAGTCAGGATGCTTCCGCAGCAAACACGGCCAACGAAGGCGGTGCCGACGATGGTGGTTGGGGTGACTGGGGTGATTTCGGTGGCGACTTAGACATCTGAGAATGCAGCGCCATTTGCTGTCCGAAGTTTGCCGGGAACGTGTGACCCATGGATACAAGTCGCACCGTCCACGTTGTCATCGAGGGTCGCGTCCAAGGTGTTGGCTATCGCGCTTGGCTCGAAGTAACAGCCCAGGCGTTAACTCTAACCGGATGGGTGCGCAACCATCGCGACGGGTCGGTGGAGACGGTGTTACAGGGGCCGCCTGAGAAGATTTCCGAGATGCTATGCCGATGCGAAGTGGGACCACCGGCTGCCTGCGTTTCTCGCGTGGAAGTTCTGGGCGAAGAAGGCGACGTCTATGAAGGCTTTGAGGTGCGACCCTCCGCGTAGCCTCGCTTCGACCTACCCACGATGGTCGAAAAGCTAGGGCTTGCAAGCAGCCTGCGGAGCAATTGTGCTACTGCGACAAATCTGACAGGTTCGCGGATACGTTGAGAATTATCAATTTATTTTATCTGCAACCTTCGTAGCTTAGTACTAGCTCAAAGAGCAGCGCTGGAAGATTAGCTGCCCCCGTGCTGATCTCCTCCCGTCCGCGCCAAGCTCTAGAGCTGGGTCAATAGTTATGCGTAGATCCCCCTTGCGCCACCGGATCTTTCCCTCGGTCCGGTGGCCTTTGTTTGATTGTCGCACAACCTCAATTGCCATGCTCTGGCCTTCTCGCGGGACATCGGCGTATGCCGGTGGGCTGACTGGTGACATTCACCGCAAAGCCATCTTGATGTCACGTAGGGAAGCGTGACATCGCACGATGTTCTAGAAGTTTACCCAAATGACACGCTCCAGGCATGCGAAGTGAACGAAAAGAATCGACAATCGGGAAAACTCTCACAGCCCAATGGTAGATAGTCTCCAAATCCGAGCGAGCAGGCCTGGCGACCTACCCTCAATCACAATCCTTTATCCGGATGCATTCCCGGACGAAGATTTGCTCCCCCTCGTCAGCGAACTGTTGCTGGCTGAGTCGGAGGTGCTCTCACTTGTCGGAGTCATCGGTTCGTCTGTTGTGGGCCACGTAGTTTTGACGAGGTGTGGTCTTTCCGGCAGCAGTCACGAAGCGGCCCTTCTGGGGCCGCTTGCCGTTGCCTCCACATGGCAGAACCAGGGCATCGGGAGTGCGATGGTCCGTGACGGCCTGCGACGGCTCACAAAGGACGGCATTGCTTGCGTTTGTGTCCTGGGCAACCCCGCTTTCTATGAGCGGTTCGGATTTGCGCGTGAGGCCGCTGTCACTCCGCCGTACCCACTGCCGAAGGAATGGCACGGAGCGTGGCAGTCTGTCAGCCTGGGCAGGACAGGGTGTCCGTGTGGCGGCAGCCTTTCGTTACCGCAGCCCTGGCTCCGGCCATCTCTTTGGGCGCCGTAACGGTGTTGTCACGGTAACGCGCCTGCTCAGTTGATGCCGTATGCTATGACGTCCGATGAGCAGTTCTTCCTATCGTCGCCATCGCTTCTCGGCCGCTGTGATCCAGCACGCGGTCTGGCTGGCGTTGTCACATTAAGCGAAATTGGCCCAATATGGACGATCTGTCGGCAGGCTAAGCCTCTGAAATCCCACGCGTCAAATCAGCGGTCGTCGGCAAATTCCAGTCAATCAGACTTAATGTGACAACACCTAACTGTAGAAGTTTGCGAGACTGAGCTAACACCCCCCAGTTGCCAGTCTCGCTGACCCCGTACCGCGTTTGTCCCCCCAATACCCTCGACGCGGTGCAGAGGTCCAAGCACCAGGGCTAGGACCTGCCCCCAGAACTACCTAGCTCTGGCCACTCCCCTTGGTCTCCTCCTTGACTAAGAGGTCAGGTAGCTTCGAGATATTAGAAGCAATCCTCCTGGCCTCATCTTTTGTTCGCAGCATTTATTCCCACCAGCGCGTTCCCAACGGAACGGACCAGACCAAACGCTATCTTTAAAGAATGATCATTGATCCCATCGAGGTGAGCATCGAGGCAGAGGCCAATGAGGCCAAAGCAGAAATCAGATTATAATCACGTAGCCAATTGGACGGTCGCCGTTTGCCTCGCCAGCATAATCGGCTACTTCACGCTTAACGCCTTCGCCGTGCATGGCTGCATCCCCGGCCTTGAGAGCAAAGACCTAAATCCAGTATTTCGCCTGCTGCCAATCATCGCTGTTGTCGGCTTAATCCAGTGTTTCAGAATTGGTTGTGATAGCTTCGGATTGATGTTCCCTAGCTTCGAGGGAGTGACCTGCCCAAATGACCTACGCATCCTTGAATTTGTGGAGCAGAATGAGCGGCACGGCAGATGGCTGACGGCACTCGTGGGCTTGGGCAGTAATACATTTTTAGTAATGATTTTCGTGGGCGTCGTAATGCTATTTCAGAGCTCCTGAACGTGCTTGATGCGCATTTCGCGTGCGCCTGTTATTGCACTCAGTCAGTGAAGCTCTTCGGACCTTGACGATGTCCCCGTCAAACATCGACCGCGCTTGTTATCCGACAATGGCCCATCCTACATCGCGAGCGATCTCTCGAAATGGCTCGATGAGCGCGACATGACACACAGGCGCGGCAAGCCGTATTATCCCATGACACAGTGCAAGATCGAGCGCT
>DAOUZE010000274.1 GCA_030665765.1 Filomicrobium sp. | reverse complement strand
GCTTTCTGGCATAGGCCAAGCCAAACTTAAACGACCAGCGGCGGACCGATTCATACGAGACATCGATGCCGCGTTGGGACAACATATCCTCGACATCGCGCAGGCTCAGAGGAAAGCGAAAGTAGAGCCGGACCGCTTGCTGGATCACAGCGGCCGGGAAGCGATGGCGACGATAGGAAGAACTGCTCATCGGACGTTGATAGCATACGGTATCAACTGAGCTGGCTACTTAGCGTGACAACACCTCCGTAACGATCGCCGACTGGACGACAAGCAGCGCTCGTTACTGGCGGAAGAAATGTGCAAGTGGATGTTCACCGACACGATCCACGACAAGATCCGGTCGGCCATCGTGAGCGCGTCTTCCTAGATGCTCGCCAGGATAGATTTGAACGCTTCCGATGCCGCGGCATCGTGCGATGGAACGAGAACGAGTTCCGGCAGTTGCTGCTTCAGCTGATGCACCTTGGCATATGATCGGCGCAGCTGTTTCGCATCGCCTTTGCCTGGAACCTTGTCCTCCATCAGCATATCGGCGTTGTAGGCGAGATCCCCGATCAGAAGTATCGGCGGCAGCTGCGATGTACGTACGAGCAGCGAACTTGAGCCCGGTGTATGGCCCGGCGTCGGCAGCAGAATAAGCGAGCCATCGCCCATTACGTCATAGCAGCCTTCGAACACAGCGAACAACGGATCGTCGGTCGGCACAAAGTCGACCGGGTGCCAATTCGCTGTTGGCAATTCGATATGCTCGCGCAAGATCCACTCCCGTTCCGGACGTGGGCCGGAAAGAATGTTCCATTCCTGCCTGCTCACAATCAGTTCTGCTTGTGGAATGTGCGCGATCCCGCCGACATGGTCGAAATGCAGGTGCGAGAACACGGCCTTTTTCACGTCATCCGGTGAGAAGCCTGCTTCGCGCAGCTTTCTGTCCAGCCGATCTTGCTTGCCAATATGGAACCGAAAGAGCCTCTTGAGCAGGAACCGGCCGATCGGATGCGAAATGTAATCTGGGTCGGTGGCGATCGCCGGATCGAGGCCGGCATCAAATAGGATCAGGCCGTCCCGGTGTTCGATGACAAAGAAATTTATGGGGAGGTCCACCCATCTCTGCGAAGTGAGCACCCACCACCACAGTGGCAACCATGTTCCGCGCTGGTGTTCTGGATGCGCCTCGGCTGATCCGGTCGAAAGAACAGTCATCGACTTGACGATTTGATCGTTAACATCGCTCCGAAAAGGATCAATAGGTTTAATACGCGCCTGCGCAACATTGCCTGACGTCGCGCTGTTCGACGACGTGTCGGTCATGGCAGTGCGCTCCTAGAGTTCGAAGAGCTCGGTGTGTCCGAAGCCTTTTCGGTAGTCGAGTAGGGAAACGAATTGCGGTTCGATGCGGCAGAGCACCAGCGCATCGGGCGGCACATCCGGCGGCATGTAGTTCTCGATCTGAGGGAACTTCTTAAACAACAGGGCGCCGACCTTGTCCTGTTCCGCCTTGTCGGTGATCAAAACGGCTGCTCCCGAGATGGAGACGCCTTCAATTTCATCCCACGTCGTGTAGGGCCGATTGATTGTCAGCGACACCTTGTTGTTGGAGGCAATGTTTCGGGCCTTCTGTGAATCAGAAGTCGTTCCGAAATAGATCGTCAAGCCATCATTAACGTAGCTGACGGTGGTTGCCTGAGGATAGCCGTCGTTGCGAACCGTCGCGATCGTCAAATCGTTGATATCGTCAATGATCGACACGACTTGTTTGCGGATTGCCGTATCCATGTTTCTGCCTCCAAACTGTTGGGGCGATCACAACAGAATGCGCGACGAGACTGAAAGTGCATTGATACGCATCAACACAGGTTGCGGGGGTGTCTCGTGATCAGAGACTCAATCCACCACCCCCGAACTCCGCGTCGCGCCTCATTTCGAGTCGATTGCACGCAGCACCAAATATGCCGCCCCTGCGAGCGTCGCACCATAGATCGTGAGGTGCTCAACGATGCCTTGGAATTCGTAAAGTGCATGGCCTGAAAGCAAGAAATGCAGCCCGCCATGAATAACAAGCAGAGCAGCAATCACTGCGCGGCCAGCACTCTTCAAGCCAGCGTCGTGATGCGTCATTGCCCAGAAGATAATGGCCAGTAGCGGAATATGAAGAAGGACGAACAGATCTCGCGCAACGTCGTCTTCGAAGAATGCGAAACCGGGTAACAGGCGCCATTCGTGTCGCGCAACGGCGTCGAGTTCGTGCGCGATAAGAAGTGCTACTCCAAGCCAAATGACCGCCCCGGCCATGCGTGAGACATCGCGCAACTTCACCTCCAACCCGTGCGCAGGTTTCCGCGTCGATTGCCACAGCGAATGGCACCTACCCCATTGGCGGCGATGGTCCAGTGTGAACAGATGGAATGTCCCAGACCTCGACCACACGCCCGTCGACGATCCGCCACACGAGGACCACATCCGTTACGATCGATTGCCCCTGTAGGTTTAGCCGGTTCTTATTGTGCATGACGACGAGTTCATCGCCCATAGCGGTGATTGAGATCGGCTCTACACGGAATGTCCCGGCTGTCACCGCACCGTTCTTCTCTAAGAAGGAGCGGATGCCGTCCATGCCAACGTAGTCACCCTGGATGTCGGGCAAGCGGGGATTGATGTAGTGGAAGACCGCGTCCGGCGCAAATAGCTCTGTGGCATCGGCCAGATTGCCGGGTTTCATTCCCTTGAACAATAAGAGGTTGGGGTGTTCCTCGGCCATGGATACCCTCCGTTAATCGTCAACGGTCACTTGAACCTCTGAAAGACACGTGGATCGACTGCCGCCGCGCCGAGCATGCCGCCGTAGAGCGCGCCTGCGATGCCGGGCGTCATGACGTCCTGGCCCGTCAGAAATAGGCCGGGGACCGGGGTGCGCGCTTTGAGCGCTTCGGACAGAACCCGGCGCGGCGTCGTTTCGACACCATAAAATCCACCCTTCTCATGGCCTGTGAACAAAGCGGTTGCGAGGGGCGTGCCGAGTTCCTGATAGACGATCATCGGCACCAGAGCGGGAAACTTCTTGGCGAAGAACGCTATCAACTTGGCTTCAACATCCTGTTTGAACGCCGCCCATTCGGCCGGGCGCTCATCGGCGCCGCCATCTGCGAAACCAGCGACGGCTGACCAGTCGGCCAGCACCATCATCTGGCCAGTATGCTTATTCGACGGACCGGGATCGTGCGTCGGATCCTTGAGAGATGGAAAAGACACAAACGCCATCGGCAAGGGTGAGGCGACTGCCCAAATCGCGTCATCGGTGTCCCAGCTTTCGTGGAACCAGTGATTTGAACGTGTCGCACCGTGTCGCGCGATATCCCCTTCGAAGCCGAAGTACACTTCGAAGTGGCAGACTGACGGTTTAAAGGTCGAAATTTCCCGTGCCCATCCCTGCGCACCAATCTCCTCCGGTAGCAACCTTTTGACTGTTTCACCCGCCCCCGCTGCCGAGACAATGACTGGCGCTTGAAATTCCTCGCCCGAGGTTGTGCGCACGCCAACGGCTTTGCCATCTTCGATCAGGATTGCATTCACCGGCGTACCGGCGCGCGCACTGCCACCGGCTGCCTCAATTACTGGAACAAGTCCCTTCGCGATGGCTGCTGCCCCGCCTACCGGATAGCCTGCCCCATCGAGATAGTGACTCATGATGGTGGCATGTACGCCAAAACTAGCTTGCGTCGGCTTGCCTCCATAGGTACCCCACTGCGCGGATAGCACGGCGGCGAGCTTTGCATCGGAAACGATGTCTGCAATCACTTCGCTGGTTGTGCGTGCGCACCAACGCTGGATCTCACTCTCGTTCCACCACCGGTGCGCAGAGGCGAACGGTTCGGGCATCGACCGCTCGGCGGCAACCATGTGCATGGCCGCGACGGCTGACTGCAGCGCTTCAAAATAGGCGTCTATTTCGGCCGCGTTGTCGGGGAAACGGTCCTTGAGCTCCATCTTATAGGCTGCAGCAGGGCGAGCCACGGTTATGTCAAATCTGTCCGGGAAATGCAGCGTGTCATACACGGTGCCGACGGATTGAAAACCGATCGTTCCGCCGCTCAACCAGTCCAGCATCTTCCCGGCGGGCTGATCCTGACCAAACAAGCCACAGTAGTGGAGCCCAACATCCCAGGTGAACCCGTTCCGGGAGAAGGCATGAGTCAGGCCGCCGATTGTTTTAGCCTGTTCGAGGAGCAGAACCTTGTAATCCAACCGCGACAGCGCCGTGGCCGTCGTCATCCCGCCCATACCGGAGCCGACCAAAATGACATCAAAGTCACTATTTGGAAGTGTAGCCGTCATTTAAATAAGCGTATGCCTCCGCCATGTGAGCAACGTTGACTTGCGTCAATCATCCGAGGGTCTCTACTCGCCGATCGCGTATACTTGAGCACGGCAGTAGCAGGCCGAAGGAGTGATGCTAGCATAAGCATGCCGCGCCCAAAGCGCAGAACTAGGGCGGGTCGAATTCCATCTCCAAGCCAATACCGAAACGCACTTCGTACGGCAGCGACCCTCAAGAAAAGCGCGTGAAGAAGGCGAGTTTGAGTTCAATCTCATTGCTCGTACGCGATTGGGTCATCGATTGATGCTTGTCATTAGCGGCGATCGCGATCCCGGGTATGGCTCGTCAAGTCGCATGATTGGAGAAGTGGCCGTCTGTCTAGCGCAGGACCTGCCGAGAAGTGCTTTGTCTGGCGGCCTTTGGACGCCGGGCGCGGCAATAGCGGACAAGATCATCCCACGGCTCATTGAAAATGCTGGAATGAAGTTCGCCTTGCTGACCGAAACAGGAGAACGCTGTCTTATTGGTTGCGAATTATTCGGCAGCGAGGCGCCGAAAGTTGGCGGGAGTATAAGAAAAGAAGGCGCCGGATAATGATAAACGCATCTGGCTGACCTGCCCCCACTGACTGGTCCGGTTTGAATGTTAGTTCATTGACGGCTTGAACTTGACCCTGTTCTTGGACCATTCGGAGGTAGAATTTTCCGGCTCTATCGCTCATGGCGGGCTCGTTGCCGGTGAGCGACCCAGCAGCGCTGACGGGGTTTGGTACCCAAGTGC
>DAOUZE010000335.1 GCA_030665765.1 Filomicrobium sp. | reverse complement strand
GCGCTCATTCCTGTCAGTCATCGTCTCCCTCCTCGGGGCTACGATGAACCGGAAAGTCTCTCTTACGCAATCAGCTCAATCTGTCCCGTGAGTGCTGACGGCGAACATCGCAGAATGTGGGCCCTGATAATGCCGCTGCATTTTCTAATCCTTGTTGGGCGCGTACCATATGGGCGAGGTGTATGCGCGCTCCTGTGTCGTCATCGGAACTTCGTCGGGCAAGTTGAGTTTGAAGCGCAGCGCCTCGTAAGCTGTCCAGCGCGGCGTTGGGATCTCGATGACGCGCGCATAGTAGAAAGCATTGACGTTGGGGTCGAAGTCTGGGTCCTGCCACACTCCGATCAGCTCCGGTGAACCAACGCTGTTGCTCCAAGTTGCATTCGCCACGTTCACCGTGTTGCCTACTCGCGGCAGCTTACCGTCCGGTCCAGGCTTACGCTCGTCCGACCAAATCACATCATGGACCTTTTCGTGCGTCTTCCCGTTTGCGTCGAGCCAGCCCTTGACAATCTGAATGCGGTCGAGATTACCGCTGTAGGGGTCCTTTGCAGCGGCTACGAGAAAGGTCGGCGCCTTTCCTACTGGAGCAGCGGACAGGTCGCCGCCCATCGGCACACCTTTGGCGTACCCCGATTGCGCGGGCAGGCGCGTGCGCGTATCGCTTTCGTCGAAGTCCCAGCCGCCGAAGAAGCGCACAATCATGCGTGAGCCGGTCGTGGCATACGTTTCCTTGCGTTTCATTGCGTCGAAGATCGCTTCGCGCGTGTTCTCGGTCGCCCAAACCGCGGCATAGCCGGAAGCAGCCTGCTGCCAACCCATTATTGTAAATTCCGGCGTTGGCGCTTCGATGACGACATGCTTCCAGCGATGAGGTGCGGGTTCGACGCCTGAATGCTTGCCGAAAAAGTTCTCTTCCGCTGCAGTCGCCATCGAAGTGTGCGAGTCCGTGCTACCAATCATGCCAAACTTGAAAGGATTAACACCAAGGGTGCTTTCTAGTTTTAGGCCGGTCTTCAGTGCCTCCCGTGCATACTCATATTGGATCATCTCCGGCGTCTTAGCTTCCGTACCGTTAAGGTTGGATTTGTCCCAGGTCTCGTAATCGGCAAATTCATCATTTGGCGACAGCATTGGGTGTGCTTCGCCATCACCTTTGATCTGCGTAACTTCTACGAGCGGCTCCATTCTCGCCCTAAGCTCGGCGATCTCTCGGGTTAATGGCTTGCCATCGTTTGTCTCGATGGAGAACATCCGTCCGTTACTCAGATTTCCATTGTGAGGGATAGCGAGCACCTCGGCTCCGGTGTCTTGTTCGAACGCAGCCAAACTCCGCCAAAGGTCTTCGGGGTTTTGACTGTCAAACTGTGAGAAGGGGATCGTTTGGTTGGCTATGCTGGCATTGCCACGAAAAATTACGTTTCGATGCAAATTGTACCCGCCCCGAGTTGTGTATTCGTAGCCGATGAGTGCAGTAAAGCGCCCGGGCTCATTGTAGCGATCCGCGAGTGCCGTATATTCGCGCCACGCGTCCCTTACTATCTTGTCTGCTTTAATCGGTGGGTCTTTCTTCGCTAGAGAAGCGACGATCTCCATGGCAATGGCGAATGTCTTCTCGGCGTCGCCGCTCTTCAGCCCGCCGTACCATTCCTTCCCTTTCGACTGTGAAAGAATCTCTCGATCACCTTTCAGCAGTCGGGGCATGAGGCCATACATCTCTGCGTGATCGGAGATGACAAGGAAGTCAAGCGGACGGGATAGGCGGGCGCGCAAGCCGTGCGTCGTGGTGATTTCCTCCCCTCGCGCGAACCGGTAGGCATCCTCTTGTCCGATCGTGTTCATTGTCCCGGCATCGACCGAAACGGCGGTGTGAAGATGTGTATCGCCCCAGAAAACCTTCGTCGGAAACTCTCGCCCTGCATACGGAGAGAATGGCTGCTCAATGCCCTTAGGATCGCCTGGCCTTGGCAGCATGTCTTGTGCCACTGCTGCGGTCGAGATCAGTATAACGCCGCTTGAGAGGATGCTCGAAATAATACGCATTTTTTCACTCCTTAGGCTGCGCATAAGCTGTTCGCCGAACACGCGGCCCAACTTCCTTGAAAAGGCTCAAGCTAGAGAACGATGACCGCCAGTCTGTGTCGCCATATGCTGATGGTATCTTCGCGCCCATTTCATATTAGGACAACTTCGAAATGAGCCACGCGAATGCGGACACTGCAGCTGGTGTTGTCACGGTAACGCGCAGGCTCAGAGGAAAGCGAAAGTAGAGCGAGAGCGCTTGCTGGATCATAGCGGCCGTGAAGCGATGGCGACAATAGGAAGTACTGCTCATCGGACGTTGATAGCATACGGCATCAACTGTGCAGGCGCGTCACCGTGACAACACCATTGGTCAAATCACGGCCTTGTCCGCTCTGATCAATAGGCGGAGATTACTTCGGCGGCCGCGGCTGCTACAGATTCGTGGCCTCTGCTATAAGGCTTCAAAAACCAAAGAGGATCAACTTAGCCAGCTCTATGCCGCCCTTTAAAGGCTGCCACAACGGGAAGAGTGTATGCTGGGCCGGTACGCCATGGGCATCTGGTCACGGGAGGAATTCTTGAGCAGCATAGAAATCATCAATGTCCTACCGGCTTGGGCACTTGCTGCAATCTTTATCGGCGCCGCCATTGTTTTTAGTGTCGGCCTGCAGCTACTGGCTCGCTGGCGCTTCGGCACCGATCGCCTGAAGCTGAACCATGAGGTTGCCGGCTTCAAGTATTCAGTGGTCGGCGTCGCTTATGCGGTTCTCCTAGCCTTCGTCGTTTTTGGCGTCTGGAGTGAACTTGATCGGACTGAGCAGTCCGTCCTAACCGAAGCGGAACGGTTCTATAACCTCCATCGAACCAGCTTCAATTTCCCTGAGGAAACGGGCGAAAAAATGCGCCAAGCCCTCATCGCTTATGCAATTGAGGTGCGCGATAACGACTGGCCGATGATGGAGAATGGGTATTTTGGCAGCAAATCAGCAGCAGAAGCTTTTACAAGGCTGAGTTTCGCCGTGGGACAGACACAGCCAGAGAATATTGGACTGCTCCCAAGTATCATCCATGCAACCAATCTCATGCAAGAGATCGCGGACCTTCGCCTGGGGAGATTGGCGGATGTCGACGGTCACATGACGCCAACGATCTGGGGGGTTCTATTGCTCGGCGCCCTTGTTACACTGAGCTATCCTGCGTTCTTCGCGACCAGGGATATCGGCGCGCAAGTCTTAATGACCGGCGGGTTAGCTGCAATCATCGGCGCGATCCTCTTTTTGACAATAAACCTGAACTTTCCTTTCTCGGGCCCCGATCGGCTGACGCCTGGACCGATCGAGAATGTAATTCAGCGAATGTTGGCAGAGGACAGGGGCGGACAGCCATTATTTAGACAGGCGCCAGACCCTTAAAGAACCCCGGGCCTGGCGACAACTGGGTTGTTTGTCGCTCGAATATTCTCCAGGCAATTCGTGTCAATACTATACTGCTCGCGGGAGGGTGTTGTCACATTAAGTCTGATTGACTGGAATTTTCCGACAACCGCTGGTTTTGACGCGTTGGATTTTAGCGGCTTAGCCTGCCGGTCGGTCGTCCATATTGGGACAATTTCGCTTAATGTGACAATGCCCTATTCATACTGAACTCTAGCCATATTGCATTGTCGCCGGCACGTTCACAACTCAGCAATCGATCTAGCAGCTGGGATCTTCAGAACTATTTGGGCGCAGCAAATCGACCATCAGCCTGGCGATCAACCAGACCGGGTGGCTGCGCCGGGGACTATACTGAACAAGTGCCGAATTGAACATGTAGGGTTGTCACTTTCCCCCCACGACCACAAAGGGCGCCCATTTAGAGGGATGCCACGTGTGCTCGCCCTCTGTAAGCAGCGAAAGCATAGCCTGCCGCAATGCCCCGGCACGCCCGACCGCATCAAGCGCTCAGCATGCGTACGCCCGTTGACCTGCTTCCCGAAAACTGGACCGTCTGAGACTGGAATTTTCCACTTATGATC
>DAOUZE010000456.1 GCA_030665765.1 Filomicrobium sp. | reverse complement strand
CCATGCGTATCCGGCCGATTTTCCGACAAACAGCTGCGCGGCGGTTGCCACAATGCAATCAGTTCGCACATTGGGATGTGCTTGCTTCACGCCTATGAGAGAGAGATGATGGCGCCTTCAGTATCCGTAAGCTCGGAGTTCAGTGTATGAAGAAAATCCTGATGGCGACCGATCTGTCGGCTCGATGTGACCGGGCCCTGCAGCGAGCTTTGGCACTGGCAGATCAATTCGGTGCTGAACTACACATCATGCACGTGGTCGAAGAATATTTCTCCGATGCTCTAACCACCGAGCACGAAACGGCAGCACGCAAGGCTATTGAGCAGCAAGTCCGTTCCCTACGGCATGGTGGGACTCTCAAGGTCACGCCACATATCACCCGCGGCATGGACGCAGAAAACATAATCCGCCACGCCGAAGAGCATGGTGCCGATCTGGTTATACTTGGCTTACATCGCTACAAGACGCGCCAGATGTTCCAAGGCACTACTGCTGAGCGCGTTGTGCGATATGGACGGGTTCCCATTTTGGTAGTCAAGAATAGCGTTGCCGGTCCTTACCAGCGCGCTCTTGTTGCTGCCGATCTTTCGAGCCATGCCAGAGCAGCCGCGCGCATGGCAGCTCGATTGGTGGTTCCTATTGGTGTTGTTCAATTGTTCCATGTGGCACACAGACCTTTCGTCGGGTTCTTGGGTCGCGATACCCAAGACCGGCTCATTCTTGAACAACAATCCGAGGTTAGAGCCATCCTAGAAGGCGATATTGAGCGTTTGTCGAACGAGCTTGGAGAGGAGGCACCAAAGTTCGAGGTCTTGCTTCGCGAAGGCGAAGTGAAGGATACCATTCGCGAAAATCTCGCTAGCCTGAAACCGGATCTCCTAGCCGTTGGCACTCACGGCCGCACTGGCCTTGCCCATGCTATCGTGGGCAGCGTTGCCGAAGACCTTCTGGCCAATCCGACCGTCGATGTCCTGACAATTAAGGACGCTGTTGGAAGGTAGGATGCACGGACGACCCGGCCCAAAAGACCCAGTTTCAACAATTGCTATCAAGAGGCTTTTGCGGTTAGGCGGGCACTGTCACGTTTACTCGTGTGCTGCGCCAGTACTTCCCCAAAGGCACAGATCTGTCCGTCCACAGTCTGGCGAAACTAAACGCCGTGGCGCGCGAGCTCAACGAGCGCCCGAGAAAGACGTTGAACTACGACTCACCAGCGGAGAAGTTCGAAGAGTGTGTTGCGGCGATCGGTTGAATCGGCATCAATAAGCGGACGTTTGCGCGACATCTCGATGAAACAGAACTGAATCACTTTTTCTTGGATTCATCCTCGTCTTTTTGCGCCTCGGCACCCTTCCGGTCGTAGGCGCCGAATAGTGAGGGATCCAGGCCCTTGCGATCGAAGACCCCCTTCAATGCGATGTTGGCCATCTGAGGCCCTTTATCAGTCATTGTCACCCACATGATGTGATCCACGTTGCCGGGACCTTCCTGGTGAAAGGAGGCGCCTGCCGGTCCCATCGTGATGTGTTCACGGCCGTTTATCTTATCGTAGTCATAGTAGTGTAGGTGTCCGGCGAAAAACGTATGGTTCCGGTCCTTTAGGAAGTTTTGGATCTCTTTGAAGGTCTCCGAAGGGTTTTCCCAAGCTGGCTCGTGTAAAAACGAAAACGTCCATCGGGCGTCAGGGTGACGTGCGAGCGTGTCCTTGACGAAGGCAATTTGCTTGTCGCTGAACTCGACGGGCTTGCCAAGTGCGGCGATCACCGCTTCATCGGACATGAACTCAGCGAGCATTGCCTTTGCTTTGGCAGGGTCCTCAGTCTGCAACCGATTATACAGTTCGATCTTTTCCTTGATGCCCTCGGGAGCAACACGCGGTGGGTCTTCGCTATTGAGGACCAGGAACAAGACGTTCTTGTAGACGAAGGAGTAGTATGTAGCGCCGTGCCTATCACGCCATACCTGCTCTGCGGTTTTGTTTGCGATGTCGTGATTCCCAGGCGTGAGGAAGAGCGGCATGTCGAGCGTCTTTAGCATACCGTCGATCTCATCCCACTCCGCGTTCAACTCTGCTTTTGCGTCGCTGTAGCCTTCAATCATGTCGCCAACGTTGATCACGAACTCCGGCTGCAACAGATTGAGTTGACTAATTGCGAACTTGAATGTGCCCTCGGCGTTAGCGCCGCCGGTTCTGTCACCTATGATGGCAAACTGGAAGTTGTTGGGTTTATTCTCGAACTTGAGGTTGGTGTAAGCCTTGGCACCCTCGTCGATTTGGAAGATGCCCCCCTGCTGAGGCCATGCCGGGTGGCTCGTTGACATAAGAAGCATCCCCGTCAGAGCCACGATATTGAGGAGCATCCATGCAGACTTGCTAATTTGCTCCATCGCTTTCCTCCATCCACCTCTTCTTATGCTGTTGGTTGATTGGTAGATGGCAGCTTTTGGCCGCGCATTGATAGACGTCAAAGGAAAAGCAGCACCCTTCAGTACAAGCTTGCAGCCAGGACTGATGATGATCTGCGCCTGCCCTGATCCGGCTGGCTAAACAGTATGGTCGGTACGGCTATCGCAAGGTTGGTGAGCTGCTAGGCGCCGAAGGTTGGAATGTGAAACACATGGGGAGTTGTCACATTAAGCCTGATTGACTGGAATTTGCCGATAGCCGCTGATT
>DAOUZE010000179.1 GCA_030665765.1 Filomicrobium sp. | reverse complement strand
ATGAACTTCACCTTGGGTGTGAATTCAACGGAGGCAGCCAACGACTTGACCTCGTCGAAGATTCCTTGGGCAGGAACCTCGACAACACCGCCACACTTTTCGCAAGCCATGAAGATCGGGCGGCCTTTTTTGCCGTGCTCGTGACGGCGGCAAGCAAAGAAAGCGTTCTTGCTTTCCAAGCGGTGGATGACGCCAACTTCCATCAGCGCATCGATCGACCGGTACACCGAGATCGGCGCCAGACGCGTTCCCTTTTCCGCCAGCCGTTCGAGGATCTCGTAAGCCCCAATCGAGCCCCGGATTGCGGCAATCTCAGAGAACACTTGTTCTCGAAGCTGGGTAAATCGCAGTTTTTTGTCGTCGAAAGCAGTTCGAGCTCGCTCAACGATGTCGTCGACGACCTTGATTGCAGTCTCGCCGCTCTCGGTCTTGGCCTGTTTTGTCATTGCCTTGGCCATCTAAGTCATTTCCACCCTTTGGATATAGGTATTCTCCACCTGTTTTGCGACAGAGTATTGAATTTGCAGCGGTTCACAAGCAGGGATCGCCCAACAGCAGGCTTGAAATATCGGAAATGTTCAACACTGGACCATCGCCTTACTTTCGCAAACTTTACAAGGTCCGAATCACCGCAGGAGGGCGACAGGTGGATACGCCTCAAGGACGCCGCCCAGTTCTTCGCCCAAGTCTTCGTATTTTCTATAATAAAAAGGCGGTTGGTTACCCACAATGCACCGCACAATATCCGCATACATAATCGCTGCGAAGCGAACCGCTTTGGGTCGGGTTGGCGGGTTGCACCGCAACCGCCGCATCGAGTCGCTAACCGCACCCGTACTCGCCGCGGCATTGGAAGACTGCAACCTGCCGCCTGAACGTGTCGACGAGATAATAATTGGCAACGCCACCCAGGGAGGCAATCCAGCCCGCTTGATCGCCCTCGCCGCGGGGCTGCCCGAAAGCGCAGCGGCACTAACCATCGACCGCCAGTGTGCTTCCGGCCTCGATGCGATAGTCACCGCCTGCCGCGCGGTTGCCGATGGCCAGGCCGATATCATTGCAGCCGGCGGTGCCGAAGCGATATCGACCGCCCCTTGGCGCATAGCCAAACCGAAAAGCCTCTACCAACTCCCCCACTTCATTGGTGTCGAGCCGTCCATGATGGATGAATCCGAGGAGCCGCATCTATACGAAGCCTCCGAGGAACTGTCGCAACGGCTGAACATCGCCCGCGAGCAACAGGACGCCTGGGCGTTTCGCTCCCACCTGAAGGCTGAAAACGCCCGTGAAAAGCGCAAGTTCGTCGGCGAGATCGTACCGCTGCGCTCGGCTCCGGAAGAGGCCAAGGATCAAAGTGCGGCCGCCGGCGCCGAACCCGAGTACTTTTCCGCCGAGCCCCCGTTTTTGCCGCCACAGGGCAGCCTGACACCTGCAAATACCAGCGCCATGCATGACGGCGCTGCCATCACCATCGTCGTTTCAGAAAAAGTCTGGGACGAACTCGGCCGCCCACCGGCCCTGCGTCTGGTGGCCAGCGTTTCACGCGGCGTCCCTCCCGACAACGAAGCCGGCGCGCCCATGGAGGCAATGAAGAAACTCTATGATCGCCTTGAAGGCTTTAATCCTAAGGACATAGGTCTCATCGAACTAAGCGAGGCGTCGGCGGCCCAGGCCATTGCCTTCTGCTCGTCATTGGGACTTGAGGACGATCTGATAAATCCCGACGGAGGAGCTGTTGTCCGTGGCCATCCGTTGGCTGCAGCTGGCGCCGTCCTTGTCGTCAGGCTGTTCAGCCGAATGGTACGCCAGCAAACCGAGGACAGGTTGCAGTTTGGCGTCGCCGCTCTCGGGGCCATCGGCGGCATTGGCGTCGCGGCTTTATTCGAGGCGACCTGATCGATCCAGTCCGGCAAACTGCTCATCAACGCCCAATTGCTTGCCACATGTGCATTACCGATTTTTAATCGGTAAGATCTCACAACGCCAAACGACTCCCGTAATACAGGTCGCGCACGGTTGAGAATGAGCATATTGGTGCGTTCGCGCCGCCGAAAGTTGCTTTTGTGCCACAACATGGCACTTGAGCACTCGCCTGCCGTACGTCGGTCTCCGTGTCGTCAGGTTCGTCGATAATAATGGCTCAGAAGTGGAGGCTCCGTGGCACACTTTTTCGTTGCCTTGGAGATGCGGAATCCGCTGGGTGTGGAGCAGAACGAATATGGATATGGTCGCGATTGTTGAATCGCTGAGACCGGTAACCGACTGGATCGTAAAAAATTGGCCGGTCCTGGCAATCGCGATCAGCTGCTATTTCCTGTTTCTCTGGTCTCGCGGGTTCTGGGCGCGCGTTGGCCAGACGATCGAGAAACTCGCCTTCTCAAATTGGCAACTGGCCTTGCTCGCCTCGACGGGGATTGTCCTGTCATTGGCCTCCGGCTGGACGACCTGGGACGGCATGCGCAACTTCACCAACGAGCCGCTGCTCTCGTTGATGATTACTTTCGGTATCCAGGGTGTGATGCTGATCGTTGCCTGGCTGATCGGTGAAAGCTTCGCCTCAGGCATGAACGTCAGTCGCGCTCACCGCAGCGACAAAGGCGGACAAGGCTTCGAATGGGTCGCAGGTGCTCTGCTGGGGATCGTGGTCGTCTTCGGCGTCGTCACACTGATTTTGCAGGGAAAGCTACCTGTCAGCCAGGATCAGTTCATTTTCGGCTTCGTAGCGTTGGCCGCGGTGACACTCATCGCCATCCTGCAAGGCGACCTGCTGAAGCCCTACCTACAAAGCTCGAAGATAATCATCCGCAACGCCGTACTATGGGTGATGTTCCTGTCGTGCATGGCCACATCGGTGTTCTTTTCCTTCGATTCTCTGTTCTCCACCATCTTCCCGCAGGAGGAGCGGGTCCGTGCCGCCGAACTGCGCGCCCAAAACCAAGTCGCCGGTATCGTCTCCGACATCGGTCAGACGATCACAACCCGCCGCCAGGAACACGCCGAAGGACTATTCTCTTCGGAAGGCTGGCTGACCTATCAATCCGAACTCGGCCAACTCGCCAGCAAGGCGCAAGGCTCCCAGCAAGCGATCGAAGACTACTTCGTCTCGAAGATGGAACAGCGCCAGAGCACCAAGGCGGTACAAGAGGAACGCAAAGCCTCGGCCATAAGTCAGCAGGCCGGCCTACAGACCAAGTCGATTCAGCTGAACGAGGAAATCTCTCGCCTGCAAGCCCAACGGCCCGAAGCTGCCGCAGCCGTCACCCAACAACGCCAGGTCGTTCTTGAAATCGAACGCCGCCTTGACGAACAGCGCGCCAAAGTACTTGCCGAGGAAAAGGGTGTTGAAGGAACCGGTAAAGTCGGCCGCGGCAGCCAGTGGCGCTTGGAGAGGGCGGCCGAAGCGAAGATCCGTGCCGAATTGCAGGTCGCTAACCAGCGGCTAGATTCACCCAGAACGCGCATGCTGAGTATTGACAAACGCATTTCCAGCATCAAGGCCGAACTGTCCCTGATCGAGGGACAACTGGCCCAACTGAAAGGAGAAGCCCAGACTGCCGAACAACGTATCCGCGCCACTGAACTCTCGACTGACTTCGACGAGGTGACATTGAAAGTAGACCCCTCTCGGGTTCTGCCCGCCTTCGAACGCGCCAAGGTCGCCTTCCGTCAGGAACCGACGGCAGCGAGACTGAATGCTCTTCAGCAGCAGTGCACTCAGTTGCTCAGCGCCATGTTGGCAACCCCAAGCACCAAGGAAAGCGTCCGTCAAATTGACTGCGACCCCAAACGGGCCAGTGAGGCCGCCGCGGCCGTGTTCGCTTTGAACCAAGGCCTCACGGTGTTTGCAGAAAGTTGCGCACGTGGCGAACGACTTGAAAAACTGGGCTCGACCGATGCGCTGTTTGGGTTCGCCCGCAAATGCCTCGCCGACTCGGGATTGCCAAGCGCTGACACCGACGAGTTGCGCACCAAGATCAACTTCGCCGAATTGAATCGAGACGATAAAGCCCACCGATTTGTCGTCACATGGAATGCATTCAGCGACGGCAACCGCCTAGCCTATCTCGCGCTTGCCATTGCCATCGCCATTGACGCCCTGGTCTTCATGTCGGGCTTATTCGGTGCCAACGCGATCCGCTCACCGCTTCAGGATGTGCCCCGCCACCAACCGCGCTCGGCACAACAACTGGAGGCCGTCATGGAGGCCGCGCTTCAGCCACACTCCTATGAAGGCGCCCACGCAGTCATCGAGGCAATGCACCCGATAGCAGCCGAAAACGGTTATACGCAGGAGATTATATTACCCAAGCACGCCTCCGCGAACCGAGCCGCGATCGCCAAGGTTTTGAACGCCGGCGCAACGATCGGCGCCGTCACCCGCGACGAGTATAATCCCTATCGCTATCTAATCCGGCCCGAGCTTTTCGAGTTCCTCTCGATCGTAGCCCGCCGACACTATGAATCGGACGGAGACCACCGCCGCCTCGCCGAACTGAAACGGCTGATCACGGTCGCCCTGCAGCCCTACGTCAGCGACCACGCCGAGGTCGTGCTGCACAGCATGCATCCAATCAACGCAAAACAGGATTGGACCTCCGAGGTTCGCTTGAGGGAGGTCGAGCCACACCAGATTCCGATCGTCAGACGCACCCTAAACGCCGGATCGGCGCTCAGCTACGTAGATCCCGACGGTCGCCCCGGCGAAGAAGATCGCTATTACGTCCACAAGGATCTTTACAAAACGCTCTGCATAATCGCTGCGGCAAACCCAGCCACGGGAACCTGGCTTGATGACCGTCCACTGCTTGGAACGGCGCAAAAAGGGGCAGGTAGTCCACAATCTGCAAACCTCACGCCGCCCGCGAAGCAGGTCGATGCGCCGCGCACGCAATTGCTGATGGACCAAAGCGACGACAAGCATAACACGCCGGCTCCAGAACAAGCCGATAGCCCGAACTTGCAGCAAAGCAACGAAATCACGGATTCCGATGGCGGGCCGCACATCTACCGACCGTATTTCGAAAGTCAGTTGCTCATAGCGTTGGGATTTGAAGAGCCTGACGAGATCCGCCACCGCCTGGTCGCCGATGGCGTTAGGTCAGCCGCGATGGATGCCTGGAAGGTGCTCAAGCATCATTGCAATCAGAACCGGCATCTTAATGAACTGGTGAACGCCTTCGCCTACGACAAAGACAAGGCGTTCAGCAAAAGATACTCCGATCTACGCAGTGAAATCGGATCGCAACAGCAAAGTGCGACGGATCTCCTTGAACGCGTCGAGTCCGAGGTATCCCAGCTTCTTCCAGTCTTATTGTTGTTCCCTGAGCTGGGGCTGATTCCCCATTTGATCGACGAACTGGAGCGTGCTCACCGGGACAGCCGTGAGTTGAGCCACAGCGAACAGCTTTTGCTGCAGCGTTTGCGCGCTGTTGACACACTAATTCGTAAAGTCGGCCTTGGTGATTCCGCTGCCTGGCAACAAATCAAGGATACCCTTGCCGGCTGGGACGGCTCGGATCGCGGCTCGTCGTCGCGTAAGTCCGATGGCAACTCCGGCGGCGTCTAAGCCGGTATTCGCATGCCATAAAAAACGCCGCCAGAAACGATCCTTGGCGGCGTTGTGGCACCAGGGCCGACGCTACCTTCTTTTGCCGCGATTAATCGCCATTTCGCCACACGCCCAGCGCCATTCCGCCGCACGCAGCATATAGCTTTCGCACCGTCAACCGATCGGTCCTCAGGAGCTATTCCGGCATGTCGATAATCAACCCCATCAAAGCCGTGGTTATGACGGCGGCACTGGTCCTCGGCCTCAGCGTCTTCGCTCTCGCTTTGGGCCTTTTTCTTGCTGGTTTCACACCAGCTCACGCGTCCGAGGTGAAACTCTCCGCCGGTCTCGGCCAGTCGGTCATTTCAACAAAAGGCGGCAAGGTCTATCTCCGCTTGAGCCTCGAGGCTTTGGCCCACGAGGTAAGCGAAAACCGCCCTCCAATTAACATTGGTCTGGTCCTCGATCGTTCCGGCTCGATGCGCGGCCCTCGTATCGCCGCCGCCAAGGATGCCGCCCGTATGGCTCTCTCGCGGCTCGGCCGCGATGATGTCGTCGCACTGGTTGCCTACAACCACAACGTCGAAGTGTTGCAGCCAGCTCGCCAGATCGGCTCCCATGAAACCTTCACATCTGCAATTGACCGCCTGACCGCCGACGGTCGCACAGCACTCCACGCCGGCGTCAAAGAAGGCGGCCGCCAGGTCGAGCGCTTCATGAGTGATCGCAGAATCAACCGCGTCATACTGATGTCAGATGGCATGGCCAACGTCGGTCCCTCATCGCCAAGTGAATTGGCGAAACTCGGTCAGACGTTGGGCGGCAAGGGCATCTCGGTGACCACCATCGGCCTTGGACTCGGCTACAATGAAGATCTGATGCAGCGCCTGGCACAAGCCAGCGACGGCAACCACGCCTTCGCCGAAACACCCGAAGATCTTGTCAAAATATTCAACGCCGAGTTCGGCGATACACTGTCGATCGCCGCCAAGGACATCGAAATCGTCATCGAAGTCCGTGCCGGCTTCCGCCCTGTCCGTGTCCTCGGGCGAGATGCCGATATCGACGGCTCGCGCATCAAGATCCGGCTCAACCAGCTGACCGCGTTGAACGCCCGCTACATGGTCGTGGAATTGGACGCCTCTAGCTCGACGCCAACCAACGACGTAGCCGTTGCCCAGATCGAAACTCAGTATCTAGATCTGCAAGTTGGAGAACGCCGCAAGACGATTGCCCAAATCAACGCCACCATCTCCGATGACAAGGTCAAGCAAGAGGCCAGCCGCAACAAGGAAGTGCTCAGCGAAATCACAACGCAAATCGCCACCGAGCGTTCGGAGAAGGCCGTCGATCTACGCGACAAGGGAGACCTCGCTGGGGCCCGCAAGCTACTGCAGGAGAACGCGGCGTATCTGAAATCATCGCGCGGGATTTATGCCACTGGTGAGGCCCCCGCATCCGCCAAAGCACTCAAGGAGCTCGAACAGCTCGAGCAGCAAAGTGCCACCGCGGCCGACAATCTCGACGCAAAAAAGTGGACCAAGACCCGCAAGTCGATGCGCTATCAGCAGCACAAGGCCAAGGTACGCCAGAGCTACTAACAGATC
>DAOUZE010000430.1 GCA_030665765.1 Filomicrobium sp. | reverse complement strand
CTATACGCGGACGTTGACACCTGGGTTGCATATCCTGATTCCGGTCGTCGAGCGGATTGGTGCGCGTATGAATATGAAGGAGCAGGTGCTCGATATCCCCTCGCAGGACGTCATTACCCGCGACAACGCCATGGTCCGCGTCAACGGCGTCACGTTTTATCAGGTTCTGAATGCCGCCAAGGCGGCTTACGAAGTCGACCTTCTGGAGCCCTCGATCGTCAACCTGACAATGACCAACATCCGGACCGTGATGGGTTCGATGGATTTGGACGAACTGCTCTCCAACCGCGACCATATCAACGCGCAGCTCCTCAGCGTTCTCGATGCAGCCACCGAGTCCTGGGGCATTAAGGTGACCCGTATCGAAATCAAAGACATCGACCCGCCACGCGATCTTGTCGACGCCATGGCCCGCCAGATGAAGGCGGAACGCATCAAGCGCGCACAGATCCTCGATGCGGAAGGTTCGCGGCAGGCGGCGATCTTGGAAGCCGAGGGCGAAAAGCAGGCCGTGGTTCTGGAAGCCGAAGGCCGTCGTGAAGCCGCCTTCAAAGACGCCGAGGCGCGTGAGCGTCAGGCTGAAGCCGAGGCAAAGGCAACGCAGATGGTCTCCAAGGCGATTTCGGAAGGAGACGTCCAGGCGCTCAACTACTTTGTCGCCAACAACTACATGAAAGCGCTTGAAAAGCTTGCCACCTCGCCGAACCAGAAAGTGCTGATGATGCCACTTGAAGCTTCCTCGGTGATCGGCTCGATCGCCGGGATCTCCGAAATCGCTCGAGAGGCCTTCGGCACGGATTCCGACGGATCGGGTAAAAGCCCAAAGCAGGGTTCGGTGCCAAGGGTTTAGGTGTAAGGTCAGCGAAGTTCGCCATCTCCTCCGACGTGGGGAGTTGGCCCGTGGCGCAAACGATGATGGGGACACATGGAAAGCCTGTTTGAACTGCTGAGCAATCTTGGCGGCTGGAATTGGGTAATCTTCGCGCTCTTGCTGTTGACGCTGGAGACGGTTGTTCCCGGTGTACACTTCCTGTGGTTCGGACTTGCCGCTTTCATCATCGGAGTGGTGGCAATCACGTTTGGCGCACTTGGTCCGGAGTATGCCGACGTCTTCGTCTGGCAGTTTCAGGTTATCGCCTTCGCGCTGGTGGCGATGGTGACGGTGTTCTTCGTGCGCCGATTCGCTGCGGCCGACGGTGAACAGGCCAGCGACGCCCCATCGCTCAACGTACGGGCGGAGCAGTATATCGGCCGCTCGACCACGGTGACGGTGCCTATCCAAGGCGGCCGCGGCAAGGTGAAAATAGGCGACAGCTCGTGGTTGGCCGAGGGTGCCGACGCGGTGGCGGGGGCACGTGTAAAAATTACCGGGGTCAACGGGACGGTGCTGGTGGTTGAGCCGGAGTAGGTCGCTTCGCGAGCGGCGGCTGGCCCCGCGCCCGCCAAGGCGCACAGCCCCTCAGGCTCCCCCGTTTTTGGGTTTGTGATACCTGGGTTTGGACTGATCATGATGCGCGAGAGCAAGGCAACTAAAAGACAATCCTCGGCGCAGCCGAGCGATCTAGTGTGGGCGCTGGCGACGTTGAGCCTGGTTTTGCCGTTTGTAGCGATCGGCGTCGGTGCGGTCGCACTTTGGCGGATCTTCCATCACATCGACGGCGGTTATGTATTGTTGCCGGTGGCAGCTGGGCTGTTCGCGCTCGACCTCGTCATCGATCTATGGATCGCAAACCCGCACACTTCGGCTTCCGAAGACCCAGATCTCAACCGGCGCGGCAAGCAATACAGCGGCCGCGTGGTGCCGCTTGTCGAAGCCATCGAGACCGGCCGCGGCCGGGTTCGTCTCGGCGACACAGTTTGGACGGTGGAAGGCCCGGACCTGCCGGCCGGGGCGATGGTTCGCATCGTGGGGAGTGATGGGGTGGTCTTGCGGGTTGAGGGAGTGTAGGGCAACGGGCACCAAGCCAGCCGATCCGTCCCCTGTAGCGGGGCCGTCGCCAAGCTCCACTTTGAGGCAAAACTCAGCCGAATATCTGAAGGATGTGCGGACAGGTTCTTGAACCACTGGCGTATTCGCGTTCCTTTTGGGGCCTCACGATGCCTCGGGCCGAGCCGTCAACCTACGTATGGCCGGGCTGCCCCATGTCAGTGCCAAGACCAGCAACCCAAGGGCTGCTGCCGCGGCCGCGATATAGAACGGCAAGCGGATGTTGAGGCTCATCAGCCCGCCTCCAGCTAACGACATGACCCCACCCGCGAGGCAGAAGACCGCAGTCGTAACTCCCATGACCCAACCTTGATCGGCGTCGCTCACGCTGCCCGAAAACATGCCGAGGAGTGTTGGGTACGAGACTCCGAATAGGAAGTAAAAAAAGAACACCGGTATGTAGGTGAGGTAGGCCACCGGAAGCAGCGCGAAAACCAGCACGCTGATCACCATCACCAGCAAGCTAGTGCCGATAATCTCCCGCTTGCCAAAGCGCTGTTGCACTGGTTTGACCAAGAAGGTGCTGCTCGTTGCCAGCGCCACGCCGATTACCAACATCGCCAAACTGCCACCAATTACGCCATATCCGAATGCGCTGGTGAGGTAGTTGTCGATGAAGACGTAGAAGGTGACGTTCGATATCATGAACAGCGCGTAGACCGGCAGGATCGCCAACACGATTGGATGCTCGGCGACCCGCCACAAGCTGTCGGTGAGGTCGCGCGGCCGGAAGACGAAGGGCGTGTACTCAGAGCGTATGTCATTGAAATAGACGATGACCAATCCGATGGCGATCAGCACAAGTACGAACGCGCCGTAGAACGGCAGCTTGAGGCTCGCCAAACCACCGAGCACTTCTGGGTCGGACAGCAATCCGCCGATGATCGGACCGCCGACCAAACCGAAGCTGATGCCGGTGACGATGAAACCCATGTTTCGATCGCGGTCGGCATCGTCGGTGCTGCCGTCGACCATGGCCGCCTGGGCGATCGG
>DAOUZE010000169.1 GCA_030665765.1 Filomicrobium sp. | reverse complement strand
AGACAATCGGCAGCACTTCTCGCACCTCTCGCAGAAGCCATTGGTCGTCACGTCATGGCGGGTGCTGCCATCCACGCCGATGATACGCCGGTCAAGGTGCTGGCGCCGGGATCCGGCAAAACCAAGACCGGCAGGCTGTGGATCTATCTGAGAGACGAACGGGATTGGACTGGCGATCATCATCCAGCCGCGTTCTACAAGTTCACGCCGGATCGCAGAGGCCGGTGGCCACGCGACCATCTGAAAGACTTCACCGGTTGGCTGCATGCCGATGGCTATGCTGGCTTCGAGGAGCTTTATCGGCGTGGCGATATCAAAGAAGTCGCTTGTCTCGCTCATATCCGGCGCAAGTTCTTTGACATCCATGTTGCCCAGGGCTCGGGTATTGCGAAAGAAGCATTGGAACGCATCGCGGCGCTTTACCAAATTGAAGCTTCCATTCGTGGCAAGCCTCCCGATGAGCGCAAATCTGTCAGGCAAGAGCTGGCAGCATCTCTCATCGACGATCTTGAAACATGGCTCCATAGTCAACTGACACAGATCTCGGGCAAGTCGGCCCTGGCCGGCGCCATCCGCTATGGCTTGACGCGGCTTAAACAACTGCGACCGTATCTCGACGATGGACGTCTCAGCATTGATAACAATGCCGCCGAACGTGGCATGAGGAGTATAGCTCTTGGGCGGAAAAATTATCTCTTTATGGGCTCGGACAACGGCGGTAGATCAGCGGCCATTGCCTACACGCTGATTGAGACAGCAAAGCTCAATGGCGTCGATCCGCAAGCATGGCTCACTGATGTTCTCAGCCGCATCGCCGATCACAAGATCAATAGGATCGACGAGCTGCTTCCTTGGCGATATGGTTAGACGAGCTGAACAGATACGAGTATCGGACGCTCACAAACAACGGGACGAAAAATGGGATGTTCTCGAGTTGGCCTAACCCTCTTGTCGTTACTCGTGCCACTGGGTTTTGTAAGTTCCACGTTCGCCATTCAACCAGACGCCGAGTACTTGGCTCGCGAGAAGCAGTTTGGAAAGCAGTGGGCCGCTGAAGATGAGCCAATCCAGCAAAAGTTGGCGGCGCTTGAGAAAAAGTTCGGCAAGAAACCGAATATTGTCTTCATACTGGCAGATGATATTGGCTATACGGAACTCGGTTCGTACGGTGGCGGCAAAGTGCGCGGCTTCGCCACGCCAAACCTCGATCGCATGGCGGATGAAGGGATGCGTTTTTTATCCTTTTACTCCGAGCCTTCCTGCACGCCCACACGCGCGGCTTTGATGACCGGACGACACCCCGTCCGCATGGGGCTGCTGGGCGTCTTATTTCCGGGCACCGCCGGGATGGGGCTGGTCGATGAGGAAGTTACTGTGGCCGAGTTACTCTCAGAAGCAGGTTATACCACTGGGATGTTCGGCAAATGGCATCTTGGAGAAGACCCAGGCATGACGCCGATCGAACAGGGCTTCGACGAGGCAGTGTGGAGTGAGGGAAATCCGCCCTGGTGGGGCTTCCACAAGGGCGTGAAGCGGACCGACAATGCTGGTTACGTCAACATGGGTGCTTTTGCATGGGCACCTGGACCTGAAGGGTTTCCCTATGACACGGGTGGTATCATGAGCGGGAAAAAGGGCGAAGAGCCGAAGTTGGTTGCGCCCTTCTCCCTGGAACTTTACAACACCATGGACACAGACGTGGCCGATGGTGTCATCGATTTCGTCGAACGAAACGCTAAAAGTGAGAAGCCCTTCTTCGTTTATTACGCGGGCAAGGGTAATCACTTTTGGGGTGCTCACCCCGACTTCATGAACCAACCAGCTGGCACCAACAACAGTGCGCAGATGGCCGAGCATGACCACAATGTCGGTCGCTTACTCAGAAAGCTAGAAGAGCTGGGTATTGCGAAGAATACGCTGGTCGTCTGGATGAGCGATAACGGCCCGATGTATTCCATGCACCCTCACGGTGGGTATTCGCTGCTTCGCGGCGAAAAGGGTGACACCTTCGAAGGTGGAGTGCGCGTACCCGGAATGGTCTGGTGGCCAGGTACCATTGACCAGGGACAAGAGACCGTTGATATCGTCCAGGTGTCGGACATGTTTACCACAGCGGCCAGCATCGCCGGCGTTAAAAACAAGATTCCCAACGACCGTGTTACGGACGGTATCGATCAGAGCGCGCTGCTGCTGCTGGGTGAAGGCAAATCCCGACGCGACTACATATTTCATTACAATAAAGACAAGCTCGAAGCGGTACGTAAGGATCAAATGAAGTACCGTACCAAGCCGAAGGAAAAACATAAGAACTGCTATAACATCCAGCACGATCCTGGTGAACGTTATCCGGATATAAGCCGCTACTGTCTATGGGCAGGGCCAGGATTTGGAAGGATGATTCAGGAGCACAAGGCTATGATCGAGAAGTTCCCCCACCGGGTTCAGAAAGGTTATCAGCGCGAGTTTGACTACCCCTTTGACCCGATGAAGTAGAAATAGCTGGCGTCGGACGCTCACATTTATTCGGCGTCTGGCATGGTCGCACGATAGGTGCCGGGCTCTGCCTGCCTGATAGCCCCGCTGTCAGCGAGAGTCGCCATCACGGCACGGGATGACTCACTTCTTTCGTAGGTTCGTTTCCATTCAGTGCCATGCACGGTCTTGCGTGATGTTCTCAGTCGCTTCGCCGACCATAAGATCAACAGGATCGACGAACTGCTGCCCTGGCGATACGCTCAGACTAACTGAGCCAACGTGGGTTCCGGACGCTCACTCAACGTGAGTAGTTGGAGGGATGATATGACGATTGGCAAATCAGCTCGCCTCCTAGCTTTGGGCCTTGTGCTTCCTTTGTCTTTGTCCAGCAGGAAGTCGCAAAGCTGGGGAAGTCCGCGATTGACTGCCCGCCCATGCAGCCGGGCGCAAGCTTCAAGCTCGAAGCGGTCAAGCAAAAGGTCGAGAAGGCGATCGCCAGCCGTACCGACCATTAGCCGGTTGAGACCTCAAATGCAGAAGCGGGCGCCTCTGTTCGAGGTATCCGCTACGCACATGCGTGCTGTCGAAATTAGGAGCGCCGTATGAGACCTCTACTCTGCATCCCTTTGGCTTTTACGGTGGCATTCACTACATGCTGCGCCTTCGGCACGCAGGTCCTCGCTCAAACCGGTCCGCTTCCGTCCTGGAATAACGGCCCAACCAAGCAGGCGATCATGACCTTCGTCGAGAAGGTGACCGATCAAGACGGAAGGGACTACGTCGCGCCCGAGGATCGCGTGGCTGTTTTTGACAATGACGGCACCCTGTGGAACGAGAAGCCACTCTACGTCCATTTCTTCGCCGTTTTCGATCACATGAAGCAGCAGATGGCAGCCGATCCGAGCTTGAAATCGCGCGAGCCTTACAAATCGATTGCCAACAAGGACAGGGACTATTTTGTGAGTCTCTACGAGGCCGCGGCCTATGACACCCTTCTGGGTCAGCTAATCGGTGTCCCGTTTGGAGGCATGACGACTGAGGCGTTCGCTGAGTGGGGGCGAACATGGGTCAAGAAATGGAAGCACCCGAAATACAAGGTCGGCGTCGAAGGGCTTACCTACCAGCCGATGCTGGAGCTACTGCGCTACCTCAAGGCCAACGATTTTGAAGTTCACATCTTCACTGCGGACGAAGCGGCATTCTTGCGTCTGGTGAGCGAGGAGCTTTACGGCCTGCCAGCTAGCCATGTTCATGGCTCGTCAGTGCGCACCGAGTATGTTGTAGACAAAGGCAAGCCTCATCTGGTGCGCACATATCAGGCGCGCTATCTCGACAACTGGGCCGGCAAGCCCCGTCTCATCATGCAGGAGATTGGGAAAAGACCCATCCTGGCTGCCGGAAATTCCAACGGTGATTTTCACATGCTTCAGCACACGGCCCTGACCGGCGGAATCGCGCTCCTGGTGCATCACACCGATGGCGAACGCGAGGACGAATACGACAGCCACACCGACAAGGTCATGCCGCTCGCACAAACAGAAGGCTGGACGGTGATTGATATGAAGAACGACTGGCAATGCGTTTTTGCCAGCCAATGTAAGTAGCCCGAACACTGCCCAAGAACCTTGAACTTTATCAATTGATTGTATGTTCGGGAGCGCAGCAAGCGAAGCTCCTGCGCCTTGTCTAGGGGCTAGCTAATCTCAGCTTTTTTGCTGTTAGCAGATGTCAGCTTGAGGGTGCTTGCATGTCCGCTTTTTGATCATAGCGTACAAGGCCCCTCTCTGACGATCACAGCTCATGCATGTTCCGCTTTGGCCCCTAAAGCGGACACCCGAACGGCGACCTCGGCGCACATAGCAAACGTCCGCAATGTCCACTAAGCGGACTCTTGAGGAACCCTGGTGGAACGTCAGGTAGAGCGCTTTAATCAGCGTTAACTCACACCCCCATTCACAAACCAGCACCTTCTAGGAGTTTAGATATGACCAGCACTCCCAAATACAAGAAGACAGCTGAAGCAGTCGCCCGCCTGACACCGCAGCAGTATCATGTGACCCAGAATCACGGGACTGAGCCAGCGTTTACGGGTGAACACCACGATAACAAACACACCGGGATCTATGTCGACGTCGTCTCCGGCGAACCCTTGTTTGCATCGTTTCACAAGTTTGATTCAGGAACAGGGTGGCCGAGTTTCACGCAGCCGATCACCAAGGCCCACATTAAGGAGAAGCTCGACACGAGCCACGGCATGACGCGGATGGAAGTCCGGTCCACTCATGGCGACAGTCATCTCGGACACGTTTTCACCGATGGTCCCGAGGCCTCGACCGGTCTTCGCTACTGCATTAACTCGGCTGCCCTTCGCTTCATTCCAATCGAGGAGATGGAGGCGGAGGGGTACGCCGAATTGCTCAGCCTGTTCGATAAAGAGTCAAAGGAGACGCCAACAACGTGACCCGCGCGTTTGTGTCCGCTGGCAACTAGTGAGCTTGAGGCCGGGGGAGGACCGACCTTGCATCAAGGGTGCCCGCTAGCGTTCGCCTCAGCAAGTAACACGGCGGATAAGAATTACGCGTAAAGGATAAGACATTGTCTCCTCCAAGGCTTTGTAGTTTAAGGAGGAGACTGACGTTCAGCGGTGATAATCCGCCCACCGGTATTGAGGCATAAGAAGAGGAAGTCGGATGTCGGAAGCGACGAAGAACCGAGTCGAAAAATGGTTGGATGATCTTGGCAAACCGGCACTCCCAGTTCCTGGATTTGAAATTGAGACGGGCCGTACGGCGGTAGTGATCACCGATCCGCAGAATGATTTCCTGCATCCAGACGGTGTCGCTTGGGGGGCGTGCGGTGAAAGTGTGACTGAGAATAATACAGTCGCCAATCTGACTGCGCTGATGCAAAGCGCGATTTCGAGCAACATGCAGTTGATCATCAGTCCCCACTACTACTATCCGACCGACCACGGTTGGAAGTTCGAAGGGACGCTCGAAAAACTGATGCACGACATCCACATGTTTGACCGCAAGGGCGCGTTAAACCTTGATGGCTTCGAGGGCAGTGGTGCCGACTGGCTTGAACAGCTCAAGCCTTTTATCGGAAATTCGAAGACCATCGTTTGCAGTCCGCATAAGGTGTACGGGCCAGAAAACAATGACCTGGTCCTGCAACTTCAAAAGCAAAAGATTGAAAAGGTGATCCTTGCAGGGATGTCCGCGAATTTATGCGTTGAGTCGCACCTTCGCGAACTTCTTGAAAGAGGGTTTGAAGTTGTTGTCGTCGCAGATGCGACCGCCGCGGCAAAGGTCCCCGGACTCGATGGGATGCTCGCAGCGCTGATAAACTACACTATGCTTGCCAGTGATGTTTGGACGACGAGCGCGGCTATCGAGAAGATGACCGCTGCTCAGTAACGGCTTTCCGCAAAGGAATAATAAGCATGCCCGCGCAACCAGCGTGTAACCACCGGCGCAATACTCGGCCAGTGAAGCGGCAGCTTGGTGCGGCTGCGCCGGTGGTTACACCAGTCTGCCAGGCCGAGGTTGATTGAGCGTCATTCCGAGTTGAGCAGCTCAGTTCCCTTGCGTGGAAGGAGCGGTATCAATGGCTTTGCAACTGCGGATAGCCACCGGGCCGTACCTATCTTTAAGTAACCCGCTCAGCTCACTAGATCGCTGGTTCAAGCAGGCACCCTTGGTCGAGATAACCACTGCTAAATCAGCAATGCCATCGCCGTTAACGTCCCTTATTGCATGGCTTTTGACCAAACAATGAGCCAGCTTCAAGCTGTAGGGATTGATTTGATCCACATCGAACCACTCGCGCCCTAAAATCGAAGCTGGGTACTCATCGCCAGCGACCTCTGTACCAGCGATGACTTCTACCCCGATTGCTTCCGGTCGGTTGGTCGAAGAAATCCAAGCGCCAACGTGTCCCAAGTCCGTTAAGCCAGGTACTGCAAAACCATGTTCTGTCGCATCATCCGAGAGGTAGTGCAGGTCATCGTTGAATACCATGAAGCTGAAATCTTCAGGGTCTGCCAGGGCGAGGACCATCCAGTGATCGTCAGCAGAACCTTTTGACCATGTCACACTTCCATCGTTGTTTCTGCGCCACCAATATTCATTGCTGACACGCCCGTTGAAAGTAAGGGCGCCCACCTTGCCAAAGAGCTTGAAGCCCGGTCTCTGGGTTGGCGTGAAGAACGTTTGTGGTTTGACCTCCCAGGCCAACTTTGGCGAAGCAAAGGTTCGATCCTCAAGTGTGGGGTCTGGAGCCAAGCGATTTGTCTTATCGATATGACTAAAATCCCATGGCAACCGCTTTTGGACGTTGGCCATATCAGCCAGGGAATATTTCATAGCGGTCACTTGCTCTGGACTGGCCATACGCCATTCCGAGATAGCCCCATACTTTTTTTGGTTGAGTCCTGCGATTGCCAGGTTTTGCTCATCCCTCGTCATCTGGCTCATAGCCATAAGGTCGGGATACCACCAAGTCGCGTTCGCGACATCGAAGACAAGACGATGTTCTAGTGTCTTATCACCACAGTGAGCGACATGGCTCTGTCGCATTAATTGGGCGTGAACACCATTGGGAGAACAAACGGCAAGTAAAAGAAATGGGCCCGCAAAGGCTGATGCTGTTTTCATCGGTATCTGATCCTCATGCGAGGCAGCAATTAATCAAGGTCCAGGCGATGATGACAACCGCCTGATAGAAGATAGGGTGAGCATTGATCCCCTCATCTCAACGCCTCGCATAGATAGCGCGAACCGCAGCCTGAAGGTGGACTACTCCCATGGAAGCTTCGGCCAGGGCCCACTTGCGAAAGTTTTAGTTTCCCATCTCTGGCTTGCCTTGAGATGCGTCAATTCAGCAATGCTGCAGGAGTATCAACCGAGCCATAAGAGAGGACATCTGCCCCAAAGAAACGTCAGGGGGAAGGTCAGTTGTGATGGGCAATAACGTTCAGCCAGCAGCCGGAGGAGTGCCTTCAGTACCGCCTGGACCGGTCACGAAGTCGGGCTGGCCAATGTCCGCT